>JACTML010000056.1 GCA_014584635.1 Nitrosomonas eutropha
ATATTTAAACGGATTTTTGGGTATTTTTATGTCGACAGAATTTAATAAACCTCTGAATCAGTCACAAACAAATATTCATTTGCTTCAGTTGCATGACTCCCCGGTAATACGCGGGTTATATCTGAGTATTGGTGTAACTGCCTTGTTTATGGGCATACTGGGCATATTTCTGCCTGTTTTGCCGACAACACCTTTCATCCTGCTGGCAGCAGGTTGTTTTGCGCGCAGCTCGGAATGTTTTCACGGTTATTTGCTGAATCATCGCATTGCCGGGCCAATTATTTATGAATGGTGCGAATATCGCAGTGTGACGCGCCAGGTGAAGCGCTGGGCCTATCTGGTAATGACCTTGTCCTTTGGAAGTTCAATTTTGATCGTTTCTTCCTGGGCGCTGAAAGGCATGCTGGTCGTAATGGCTGTAATTCTGTTCTCGTTTATCTGGCGTTTACCGGTACGAAATGAGCGCGGATAAACCGCAGCGGTTCTTTATCTCTTTGCACTGTACAGTTTTATAAGCAGTTTTCCTGCTGATGGAAAAAGTTCGTCTGTCCAAGTTGATGTCCGCGCAGGGAATGTGTTCACGCCGGGAAGCGGATAGCTATATTGAACGAGGCTGGGTTTGTGTGGATGGCCAGCCGGTTCGTGAACTGGGAACAAAAATTTTTCCCTGGCAAAAAATTACACTTAATCAGACAGCACAGGTTAAACAGAATCAGCAGGTAACAATTTTGCTGAACAAACCGGTTGGTTACGTATCCGGTCAACCGGAGCCCGGTTACAAACCGGCCATCAGTCTCATTTGTCAGGGTTCCCGCTTTCATCAGGATCATTCTCCCCTGAAATTTACTTCGCAACACCTTAAAAACCTTGCACCGGCTGGCCGGCTGGATATTGATTCACAGGGATTACTGGTGTTTACCCAGGATGGTCGTGTTGCCAAACAGTTGATTGGTGAACATTCACAAATCGAAAAGGAATATCTGGTACGAATAACCGGCCAGCTGACACGCGAAGGATTGATGTTGCTTAATCATGGCTTGCAGCTGGATGGCCAGGCATTGAAACCTGCCAGGGTAAGCCGTCTGAATCAGGATCAGCTTCGCTTTGTTTTGCAGGAAGGAAAAAAACGGCAAATCCGGCGAATGTGCGAACTGGTAGGGTTGAATGTGATTGGGTTGAAACGTGTCCGGATCGGTCAGATCAGGCTGGCCGATTTACCGGAAGGAAAGTGGCGTTACCTGGGTAGGAACGAGTCATTCTGAATATATTCGGGCCTGGTTTTTCCAATGGAAACAACCGCTATCATGACCATAATTCTTGACAAAATTGAACGGGTCTCTATAATCACCCGTCTGTCGAGAGGCAAATCCAGGTTTATTAGTCCGGTGTAGTTTGCGGGAATAGCTCAGTTGGTAGAGCGCAACCTTGCCAAGGTTGAGGTCGCGAGTTCGAGACTCGTTTCCCGCTCCAGTTTTTGTTGTGTTCTGCATCCTCCGGCGTTTCTTGGACCACGTCAAATTTTCTTGTTTTGGTATCGTGAAGCAAACGATATCTTCCAAACAGTTCACGGCGGGGTGGCAGAGTGGTTATGCAGCGGCCTGCAAAGCCGTCTACGCCGGTTCGATTCCGACCCCCGCCTCCATATATATCAATCAGTAATTGTTCGCAGCTGCCCGGGTGGTGAAATTGGTAGACACAAGGGACTTAAAATCCCTCGGACCTAAACGTCCGTGCCGGTTCGATTCCGGCCCCGGGCACCAGGGGCAATGAGGAAAGCAGTGCTATTGCTGATTGTTATTACAGAATGAGTATTGCCCGGTAGTCGTTGACATTGGTTCGGGTGGGCTGGGTGATGACCAGATCGTTCAAGCGGTTAAAAAAAGTCCAGGCGTTATTGTCATCCAATAATGCGGTCGGATCGATTCCGGCGTGTGCTGCGCGATTAAGTGTATCGGGCGTGATGATTGCACCGGCATTGGTTTCACTGCCGTCAATGCCATCGGTATCACAGGCCAGTGCATAAACTTCTTCCAGTCCGTTAAGTGCCATGGCAAGTGATAACAGGAATTCAGCGTTACGTCCGCCACATCCGTTACCCCTGACGGTTACGGTGGTTTCTCCACCGGAAATCAGGACAACCGGTGGTTTGAAAGGATTGCTGTAATAGCGCATTTCGCGTGCAATAGCGGCGTGCATTTTGGCAATTTCACGCGCTTCACCCGTGACGGTATCACCCAGAATAAGCGGGGTAACGCCTTGTGCACGAAAAAATTGTGCAGCAGCAGTAAGTGATTGGCGTGCGGTGGCAATAATCCGGTTTTTTACGTTTCTGAAAACTGAATCTCCTGGCTTGGGAGTTTCGTCATCGCTGTTATTTGTCCTCTCCTGCAGAATTTCCGCGCTTTGTGGAGAAAGCGTGATGGCATAGCGTTCGATCAATTTCAGTACATCCTGCCAGGTAGAAGGATCCGGCGCGCAGGGGCCAGAAGCAATGGATGACGGATCGTTATCAGTCACATCCGAGATAATCAGGCTGTGTACCGGTGCCCGGCTGGCCGCCGCCAGCCTGCCACCCAGCACACTAGATAAATGCTTGCGCACGATATTGATTTCCTGGATAGAAGCCCCGCAGCGCAGTAACTGACTTGTGATGGACTGCAACTCATCCAATGTTATCCCGGAAATGGGCGCGGAGAGCAGGCTGGAACCACCGCCGCTGAACAATCCCAGCAGCAGATCATTTGAGGTAAGCATGCGTACTGATTCCAGCATGGCGCGGGCAGCCATTTCACCTTGTGTATCCGGCATCGGGTGACTGGCTTCAATCACCATGATGTTGTTCGTTGCCATGCCGTGGCCATAAGGTGTAATGACAATTCCTTCCAGTGGATAATCCGCCGGCCAGTTTTCTTCTACTGCACGCGCCATGGCTGCTGCTGCTTTACCGGCGCCCACTACCAGCGTGTTTCCCCGTTGCGGGGGAGCTGGCAGATGGCACGGCACGATTTTTAGTGGATCTGCGGCATCAACCGCAGCATGAAAGCTATTGAGCAGAAGTTCGCGCGGATTCATAAAATGATTGTTCAGGTTGTAGCGGCAAGCAATGGCTGAAGGAACTGGCCGGTAAAGCTGTCAGATATTGCCGCCACAGTTTCCGGTGTGCCTTCAGCGATAATTTTACCGCCGCCGGCACCGCCTTCCGGACCAAGATCAATAATCCAGTCGGCTGTTTTGATCACATCCAGATTATGTTCAATGATAACCACGGTGTTGCCATTGTCCCGCAGGCGATGCAGCACTTTGAGCAGCAGATCAATATCCTGAAAATGCAGGCCGGTAGTGGGCTCATCCAGAATGTACAGTGTACGCCCGGTATCACGTTTGGATAATTCCAGTGAAAGTTTCACGCGCTGCGCTTCGCCACCAGATAGCGTGGTGGCAGATTGTCCCAGTGTGATATAGCCCAGCCCCACATCCAGCAGGGTTTGCAGTTTGCGGGCAATTACCGGTACAGCTTCAAAAAATGCATAGGCGTTTTCAACCGTCATTTGCAGTACTTCATGAATATTTTTGCCCTTATACTGGATTTCCAGCGTTTCGCGGTTGTAACGCTGTCCACGGCAGACATCGCAAGCGACATAAATATCCGGCAGAAAATGCATTTCCACCTTGATAACGCCGTCACCCTGGCAGGCTTCGCAGCGCCCTCCTTTCACGTTGAACGAAAAACGGCCAGGCTGATAACCGCGTTCCCGGGCTTGCGGCACGCCAGCAAACAGTTCACGTACCGGAGTAAATAAACCGGTGTAGGTGGCGGGATTGGAACGGGGAGTACGGCCAATCGGGCTTTGATTAATATCGATGACCTTGTCAAAAAAGCCCAGGCCGTCAATTTCCCGGTAAGCAGCCGGATCAGTCAGGCTGCCATATAAATGGCGCGCCACAGCACGATACAACGTGTCGTTGATCAGTGTGGACTTTCCGGAGCCGGAAACGCCGGTCACGCATGTCAGTAAACCAACCGGTAAATCAAGATCAATCTGTTTGAGATTGTTGCCCGCTGCCCCGCGTATGGTCAGTATTCTCTCAGGATCAGGAGGCGTGCGTTTTGCAGGAATGGCAATAGCGCGCTGACCGCAGAGATATTGCCCAGTCAGCGAAGCGGGGTTAGCCTGAATAGCTGCAGGTGTGCCTTCCGCAACCACGCGCCCGCCATGTTCACCCGCGCCGGGGCCCATATCAACCACGTGATCTGCCAGCAGGATAGCGTCCTGATCGTGTTCCACCACGATGACACTGTTACCGAGATCACGCAGATGTACCAGTGTTTGCAGCAGTCGTTCATTGTCACGCTGATGCAACCCGATGGAAGGTTCATCCAGCACGTACATCACGCCGGTTAAACCGGAGCCGATCTGGCTGGCGAGGCGAATACGCTGCGCTTCTCCGCCAGACAAGGTATCCGCCGACCGGTTGAGTGAAAGGTAATCAAGTCCAACGTTATTAAGAAACTGCAGGCGACTGGATATTTCCTTGACGATGCGCTCTGCAATCGCCTGTTTGTGGCCTTCCAGCTGCATTTCATCAAAAAATTTCCTGGCCTGTCGTAACGGCCAGGCGCTGATGGCAAAAATGGTTTCGCCGTTAACAGTGACGTGGCGCGCTTCCCGCCGCAACCGCGTGCCTTCACATTCCGGGCAGACGCGTGCATTGATGAATTTAGCAAGTTCATCACGTACGGTTTGTGATTCAGTTTCCCGGTAACGGCGTTCCAGGCTGGGGATAATGCCCTCAAATGTGTGCGTTTGCTGGTGAGCTTTCCCCTGCTCACCCAAATAGGTGAACGTGATTTTTTCCTTGCCGGAACCGTACAGTACAACCTGTTGCGCAGCTTCACTCAGCTGTTCGAAGGGAACTTCGAGATTGAAGTTATAGTGTGCTGCCACTGCCTGCAGCATCTGAAAATAAAACTGGTTGCGTTTATCCCAGCTTTTGATAGCGCCTGTTGCCAGGGATAAATAAGGAAAAGCCACAACGCGTGCTGGATCAAAGAAAGTAACCTGTCCCAGGCCATCGCAGCGATGACAGGCACCGGCAGGATTGTTGAAGGAAAACAGGCGCGGTTCAAGTTCGGAAAGCGCGTAACTGCAAACCGGGCAGCTGAATCTGGCAGAAAACAGATATTCCTTGCCGCTATCCATTTCTACTGCAATTGCTTTGCCTTCAGCATAATGCAGTGCTGTTTCAAAAGATTCTGCCAGGCGCTGCTTGATTTCCGGAGAGGTTTTAAGACGGTCGATAACCACTTCGATCGTATGCTTCTGGTTTTTATGCAGTTTGGGCAGCGCGTCGATATCGCGTACTTCCCCATCCAGGCGGATGCGCACAAATCCCTGTGAGCGCAGCTGATCGAACAGCTCCAGATGTTCTCCTTTGCGCCCGGTAATCATTGGTGCCAGAATCATCAACCGGGTATCTGCCGGCAATGCCAGCACCTGATCTACCATTTGTGCAACACTTTGTGCCGCCAGCGCAATGCCGTGCTCCGGACAATGCGGCTCTCCCGTCCGGGCAAACAGCAGGCGCAGATAGTCGTGTATTTCAGTTACGGTGCCGACAGTGGAACGCGGATTATGCGAAGTGGCTTTTTGTTCGATGGAAATGGCGGGCGATAATCCTTCGATCAGATCAACATCAGGCTTTTCCATTAACTGCAGAAACTGGCGCGCATACGCAGAAAGGGATTCGACATAACGTCGTTGCCCTTCCGCGTACAGCGTGTCGAAAGCCAGTGAAGACTTGCCGGAACCGGATAACCCGGTGATAACAACTAGCCGGTTACGTGGCAAATCAAGATCTACGTTTTTGAGATTATGTGTCCGTGCACCACGGATTCGGATGAATTCCATCGGCTACCTAAGAAAGAGTCAACCTGATAATATACCCAACTTCCCGCTTTTATCACAATTCATGGTTACGTTTCATGACTGCAACATCTGCTTCCCCTGCATCCGGCACGACCAAAAAATCTTCTGAAAAAATGTCTGGCGTGGAGTTGCGCGCCTCTATCAGTCTGGCAGGCGTTTATGCGCTGCGCATGTTCGGCCTGTTTATCATTCTTCCAGTTTTTACCTTTTTCGCCAAAGAGCTGCCGGGTGGAGATAATTACACACTGATCGGTATCGCGTTAGGCGCTTACGGATTGACGCAGGCGATCCTGCAGATTCCGTTCGGCTGGTTATCTGATCGTATCGGGCGCAAACCGGTTGTTTATCTCGGCCTGATTCTGTTTGCGCTGGGCAGTTTTGTCGCGGCGATGGCAACAGATATTTACTGGGTGATTTTTGGGCGGGTTATCCAGGGAGCAGGCGCGATTTCCGCTGCGGTGATGGCGCTGGCGGCTGATCTGACACGGGAAGAACATCGTACCAAGGCAATGGCCATGATCGGAGTAAGTATTGGCGCTGTTTTTGCGCTGTCACTGGTGTCTGCCCCGATACTGAATCTGTGGATTGGCGTTCCCGGTATTTTCGCCATGACCGGCTGCCTGGCCATTCTGGCGATCCTGGTCATGTACAAGATCGTGCCAAATCCTGTGATCAGCCGCTTTCATTCGGATACCGAAGTTACCAGCAGCCGCTTCAGTAATGTTTTGCGCAATCCGCAACTGTTGCGGCTGAACTACGGTATTTTCGCGTTGCATGCGGTATTGATGGCGCTGTGGCTGATTGTGCCGGTATCCCTGAAAGAAACGGGGCTGGATGCGGCACATCACTGGCAGGTTTATTTACCGGTCATGATCGGTGCAGTGGTTCTGATGATTCCGGCCATTATTTATGCCGAGAAAAAGGCGCAGATGAAGCCGGTTTTCATCGCGGCAGTAGCGTTGTTGTTACTGGCGCAGATTTTGCTGGCAGCGTTCAATACCTCTTTCTGGGGGCTGGTTTTTGCGCTGCTGGTCTTTTTCACCGCGTTTAACCTACTGGAAGCCACACTGCCTTCGCTGATCTCGAAAATTGCACCCGTTGGCGCCAAGGGAACTGCCATCGGCATTTACAGCAGCACCCAGTTTCTGGGCGCGTTTGTCGGCTCCGGTCTGGGGGGGTATCTGTTCCAGCATTTTGGCTATTACGCCATGGCAGCAATGTGCAGCGGTTTGCTGATTCTCTGGCTGGTGCTGGCTGTTACCATG
>JACTML010000117.1:0-7175 GCA_014584635.1 Nitrosomonas eutropha
CCGATAGCCAGGGAGATCTCGCGTTGTGCCATGGCAAAGCGGGTGAGTGAATCCATGATTAACAGCACATGCTTACCCGCATCACGAAAATACTCGGCAATTGCGGTAGCGTAGGCGGCACCGTGCAACCGCATTAACGGCGAGGTATCAGCCGGCGCGGCAACAACCACGGAGCGCGCCAGACCTTCTTCCCCCAGGATGGTTTCAATGAATTCCTGAACTTCTCTGCCGCGCTCACCAATCAGTGCGACCACAATGACATCCGCACTGGTGTAGCGTGCCATCATGCCAAGCAGGACACTTTTTCCCACGCCGCTGCCGGCAAATAATCCCATGCGCTGACCGCGCCCAACGCTCAACAGAGTATTGATTGCACGTACGCCAACGTCCAGCGTTTTTTCGATGGGAGCACGTTCCAGCGGATTGAACGGGCGGCTGTATAGAGGCACGCTGTGTGTGCATTGGAGCGGCCCTAATCGGTCAAGAGGATCGCCCGCGCCATTGAGAACACGGCCCAGCAATTCCGGGCCGACACTGATATGTTTGGCTCGGTCAGCTGCGCGTCGCCTGGGGTGCTGTACTGTCCCGACGCGAGGAGCTGCGCCGGTATATTCAACAGGAACCACTTTGGCGCCAGGTGTTAAACCATAGATATCGCCAGCAGGCATCAGAAAAAGGCGTTCGCCGGAAAAACCGACTACTTCTGCAGTAACACTGGTTCCATTTGGCAGAAAAACGATACAACTGGTTCCCACTGCCAGTTTAAGCCCGACCGCTTCCATGACCAGTCCGGCCACACGAGTCAATGTGCCACTGATGAGGAGCGGATTGGCCGGTTCGATTAATTGCTGGCAGTTTTGGATAAAATCGCGCCAGAGCGAAGTGTGTGCAGATTCAATGGTGTCCATGGCGGTGCCTGGCAGACAGGTTATGCCAGCCAATCCTGGTTCTGGCCAAGGGTGGCCAGAGTACGTTGCCAGCGGGTAGCCAGTGTGGCATCTGCTTCACAGCCACCGGATTCGATACGACAACCACCTGGTTCAATTTTTGTATCTTCGTGCACATGCCATTTGGGATGTGCCGGGTGTTCTTCCAGATAGGCGCGAATATGAACAGCATCATCGGGATTCAATATCAGTCGAATCGGCTGCGAAACAACCGGTAACTGGCGGACAGCTTCTTCAACAACCGGAAGGATCAGTTCCGGTTTGATCTGCAATGTTTGCGTGGTGATTTTTTTGGCGAGGTCGATAGCGAGTGCCAGTAAATCCTGCGCCATGGCCTGATCGACTTCCTGCAGTTCCTGGGCGAATGTATTGGCCAGTGATTGCAGACGCTGCACTTCCGTTGTGACGGTGTGCTTGGCCTGCTCCAATCCTTCCTGATACCCTGCTGTTTGTCCTTCTTCGCGTGCCTGCTGATAGATTTTCTCGATCTGCTCGGCCGTGGGTAAAGCGATAGTTGTCTGCTCAGATACCGTTTGTTTTTCCGGCTGATTCACTGGATTTACTGATTGAGGCTTTTTTTCAGGGGTTTCTGTTTTTTTTCTGGATTTAAGTGGATCAAGTGAGCCGAATTCCCATTTTTGCCAGGCAGAAAGCTCTTTTTTGGGGATGACATAAGTTGCTTCCATATTTTTTCCTTTTTATGTGAGCGGGACTTTTATATCGGCTGCCCGGATTGCTCGCCGCCATGCTGTGGACTGCGCAGCCGGAATATGTATCCGTAAAAGCAGGATGGCGTCTTATCAGACAAAACCATCTCCTCCTTTTCCACCCAGCGCAACACGACCATCATCGGCGAGTTGGCGCAGAATCTTGAGAATTTTCTTCTGTTCAGCTTCCACTTCAGAGACACGAACCGGTCCCTTGCTTTCGAGATCTTCGCGTAATACCTCGGCAGCACGCTGCGACATATTTTTGAAAACCTTACTGCGCAGCTCTTCTTTAGCGCCCTTGAGTGCGGTGATCAGTGAATCTGACTGAATTTCCCGCAATAGCAACTGGATACCCTGATCATCAACATTCAGCAAATCATCGAAGACGAACATTTCATCCATGATTCGCTGTGCGATTTCTTCATCGTACTGGGTAAAGTTTTCGATGATGTTGTTTTCCAGTGCAGTGGGCATAAAGTTCAGGATTTCTGCCGTGGTACGAATGCCCCCCATACGGGGTTTTTTAATGCTGTCGGTTCCTGATAACAATTTACTCAGAACGCCGTTCAGTTCGCGCAGCGCGATCGGCTGAACGCTATCCAGGGTGGCAATACGCAACAGAACATCGTTGCGCAGCCGTTCGGTGAATTGGGCGAGAATCATGCTGGATTGATCGCGTTCCAGGTGAACCAGGATCGTGGCGATAATCTGCGGATGTTCATTTTTGATCAGCTCGGCAGCAGCAATGGCATCCATCCATTTCAGGCTTTCAATGCCATTGGTATCATCTCCCCGGCTGATGCGATCCAGCAGACTGATTGCTTTTTCTTCTCCCAGCGCCCTGACCAGAACTTTGCGCAGATAGTCAAGCCCGTCCTGTCCAAGCGAGGTTCTGTTATCAGATTGCTGGCAAAATTCTTCCAGAACTTCTTCTATTTCTTCCCGCTTGATATCGTTGAGGGTCGCCATGGCTTCACTCAGTTTTTGTACTTCCTTGGGACCCAGGTAGCGAAAAACCTGAGAAGCTTCTTCTTCCCCCAGCGACATCAGCAGGATTGCGCTTTTTAGAATTCCTTCATCGTTCATTGTCGGATATCCATTCTTTGACGACATTGGCCACAATGGCCGGTTCACTGGCTGCCAGTAATCTGGCTTTTTCCAGATTCTGTTCCAGAGTCATCACCTTGACTGTGCTGACTTCTGCTTCATCCTGCTCTGTATTCTCTCCCGCAGTTAATGCTGGTACAGGAGCAGGTGGTGGCGGAGGCAACAGATTTCTGAGAAATGGCCGAAATATCTTCTGCAGAAAGAACAGCACGACGATGGCAATCAGCAGCTGCTTGCCGATGTCCCTGGCGAGCATAACGGTATCCGGATCTTTCCAGAGCGGCGCTTCCTCCTGCGCTTCCTCTTTCAGCCGGAATTGGCTGTTGGTCACAGTCAGCGTGTCTCCCCGGGCTTCGCTAAAGCCGATGGCCTGTTTGACCAATGCAGTGATTTTTTCAATCTCTTCGCTGGAAAGCGGTTCGCTGACCGGATTTCCCTGTTTATCCACTCCGGTGCGGTAATTGATGACCACCGCTGCTGAAAGCCGGTTGATTTGTCCGACTGACTGACGGATATGGGAAACAGTTTTATCCACCTCATAGTTCGTAGTGGATTCTTTGCGCGTATCGGCTGGCGTTGTCTGTGCAGTTTTCTCCTGATCTTCCTTGGCTTCTATTGGCGCCTGGGCCGGGGCAGGAGGACGATTGGAGAGCGCACCGGGCACGCCGCCATCAGGTTGTGAAACCGACATCGATTCAGATTGCTGCCGGCTGCGAACCGCAGCTGATTCTGCAGGATTGTTGTTGGGCCGGTAAGTTTCTTCAGCGCGCTCAACACGGGAAAAATCAATATCCGCAGTTACCTGCGCATGAACATTATCCTGTCCGGTGACTGGGGTCAGAATGGCCTCGATACGATGGACAAAATTCTGTTCCATATCCTGCACATACTTAAGCTGTCCGGGATCCAGCCCGGTTTCCAGCGGATTGTCCTGCCGGCCGCTTAACAGATTCCCCTGTTGATCGACAACAGTGACATTTTTAACAGATAAATTGGGAATACTGCTGGAAACCAGATGAACAATGGCACTGACTTGTTCAGTACTCAGCACCCGGCCGGGATACAGATTCAGCAGCACAGAAACACTGGGTTGCTGGCGTTCGCGGGCAAATACGCTGGGTCTGGCAATAGCCAGGTGCACGCGTGCTCCCTGTACTGCTGACAAAGATTGGATTGAGCGCGCCAGCTCACCTTCCAGTGCGCGCTGATAATTGACTTGTTCCAGAAACTGGCTGGCGCCAAATTTCTGGTTTTCCAGTATTTCGAACCCGGATAGATCTCCCTTGGGTAATCCCTGTCCTGCCAGACGCAGACGAACTTCGTGTACCTGATCGGCGGGAATCAGGATGGATCCGCTGCCGTCGCTGAACCGGTAGGGAACATTCATTTTTTGCAAGGCATCAATAATCGTTCCGCCTTCCTGTTCCGACAGATTTGCATACAGCACACGATAATCCGGTGCCTGGCTCCACAGCCATGTTCCTGCAACGAGTGCGATGACGGCAGCTGCTGCTACCATGAGTCCCAGTTTTTTCTGGGTGGACAATTGTTTTATTTTATCCAGAGGACTGAATGTCTTTTTTTCTTCCTGAATTTGTTCCTGAACAGTTGCCATGAAATTACCTCCTGCCCGACTGATCAGAATATGTATAGCCTGAGCAATATTTGAGCGGGTTCTGATTTGTCATACGAACACCGGGTGTGGTTAAACGGATAGCGGAATTATCAGGTTATTTATCGAACCCGAATTTCGAAACAGAGAACGTTTGTTCGTGTTATTCCAACCATAATCCAGGCAGAAGGTGATGCTAAGCTGCGCAACATCCAAATCGGGTTTGTTGCTTCATGAAAACAAAAGCTACTGCTGCATCGCCAGTGAATCACGAACAGCTCAAACAGGCATTTACTGTATTCAGCCAGGCTTCCAGCCAGCTTTCCGGAATTTACCGCGAATTACAGCAACAGGTTGTGCGGTTGACGGAAGAGCTGGCGCTGGCTAACGGAGAACTCCAGCGCGAACTGGCTGCCAAGGAAGCGCTTTCACAGCAGCTTGGTCAACTGCTGACAGCATTGCCCGGCGGGGTAGTGGTGCTGGATCAGCAAAACCGGATCTGCAGGGTGAATCCGGCAGCGATCCGTTTTCTGGGAGAGCCGTTACTGGGAATGACATGGCGGCAAATAGAACAGGAGCGTTTGCAGCCGACCGGTGTGATTGGAGAGTGGCTGGCGAAAAAACCGGCAACGGTTGCTTCCGGTTCACGCCGGATTTTTATTGAAAACAGCATTTCAGAAATCACCAGAGAAAGCATTCTGTTGCTGCATGATATTACGGAAGCTCACACGCTGCGTGAGCAGAATCGCCGCAGCCAGCGGCTGGCAGCAATGGGTGAAGTTGCCGCCGGTCTGGCACACCAGCTGCGCACGCCGTTATCAACTGCCTTGCTATATGTGGGACATCTGGGTGCCGCATCCCTTGATGCTCAGGAACGAAGCAGTTTTGCCGCTAAGACAATAGAGCGGCTGCATCACCTTGAATATTTGATCCGCAATATGTTGCGATTTGTAAAAGGTGAGCCGGTGCCGGTTGGAAAGGTGAAGCTGTCTACGTTGCTGTGTAGATTGCACCGGGAAATGGCACCGCAGATGCAGCAGCGTCGCCTCCGTTTTGTAATCGAAGATAACAGCGCGGGAGTCAGTGTGAACGTAAATCGGGATGCGTTGAGCGATGCAGTTGCCAATTTGCTGGATAACGCCATGCAGGTTGCGCCTGCAGGCAGCTTGATTACGCTGACTTGTGAAACAGCGGAAAAAGAAACGAGGTTGACTATTAGCGATGAGGGCCCGGGCATTGATCTGGCATTGCATGAACGGATATTTGAACCGTTTTTTACAACCCGAGCTGAAGGAACCGGTTTGGGACTGGCAATTGTGCATAACCTGGTTGAATCAATGCAGGGAGAAATCCGGCTTGATTCCATTCCCGGTATTGGAACCCAGTTTACGATCTGCCTGCCTCGTTAACGTTTTGCAGAAGTTCCCTGAAAATGAGGACAGATAAAAAATGAAAAATTTACCTGTACTGATTGTGGAAGATGATCCGGCATTGCTTGAAGCGTTGTGCGCAACGCTCAAACTGAAAGGCTATGTTGCGCTTGCTGCCGGCAGTGGCGAGCAGGCGATTGATCTGTTGCGCAACCAGGCAGTGGGGCTGGTGATCAGTGATGTGCACATGCGCCCCATGGATGGTTATACATTGCTGCAGGCTATCAGACGAAGCTATCCATGGATTCCGGTTGTGCTGATGACAGCGTATGGAGAAGTGAATAAAGCTGTGGCGGCAATGCGCGCTGGTGCGAGCGATTATCTGCTCAAACCGTTTGATCCGTATAACCTGCTGACGCACGTCAAACGTTATGTATTGACGATGGGTGATGAGGATGAATCGAAAATTGTGGCCGAAGATCCACGGATGCTGACCTTGCTGGCGCTCGCAAAGAAAGTTGCGGTATCCGATGCCACCGTGATGCTGACGGGAGAAAGTGGCTGTGGCAAAGAGGTGCTGGCACAGTTTATTCATCGTCATTCGTCACGTGCTTCCCGGCCTTTTATTGCGATCAATTGTGCTGCCATTCCTGAAAATCTGCTGGAAGCAACTTTGTTTGGCTATGAAAAGGGCGCTTTCACCGGGGCAACTCAGGGACAGACGGGCAAGTTTGAACAGGCAAATGGCGGTACCCTGCTGCTGGATGAGATTTCGGAAATGCCGCTGGATCTCCAGGCGAAACTGCTGCGTGTATTGCAGGAGCGCGAAGTCGAGCGGGTGGGCAGTAATAAATCCGTCAAGCTGGATATTCGTCTGATTGCCACTTCCAACCGGAACATGCAGGCGCATGTGCAGACGGGTCGTTTTCGTGAGGATCTGTATTATCGGCTAAATGTTTTTCCGCTGGAAATTCCTCCTTTGCGCGAACGCCCGCAGGATATTGTGCCGCTGGCGCAGCATGTGTTGGACAGATTCGCGCAACCTGGCTGTTTATTGACAGAATCCGCTAAACGGTCTCTGCAGCGCTACGCCTGGCCTGGAAACGCGCGTGAGCTGGAGAACGCGATGCAACGTGCTGTGATTCTGGCAACCGGTCCGATTGAATCAGCGCATCTGAATTTACCGGAATCACCGGCTGATACTGTTTCTTTGAACGACGTGCAGGAAGCTGGTGTGCCACCACTGCGTGACATTAAATCGCTGGAACGGGAGCATATTTTGCGGACACTGGCTGCAGTAAACGGTTCGCGCAAACTGGCCGTACAAAAACTGGGTATCTCCGAGCGGACATTGCGCTACAAGTTGCAGCAGTACCGCCTGGCTGAATGCTGAGGAACCTCTGCACAACTTTGTCGTTGCGAGGAGCGC
>JACTML010000117.1:7213-9419 GCA_014584635.1 Nitrosomonas eutropha
GACGAGATTCGAGGTTAATCAGAGGTTTCCTAATTAATTTTATGAATAATGGAGCGTAAACATGAATAGCGTATCGGGGATGGATCAGATTCTGGCACAGCTCAAGGCAGCTTCGGCGCTGGCAACTGGCAGTGAAAAGCCTGTTGCAGCTGCTCCCGGAGCGGATTTTGGACAATTGCTCAAAACAGCGGTTGATCAGGTCAATACTGTTCAGCAGACAGCGAATCAGCTCAGCCAGGAATTCGTGCGTGGCAATCAGGATGTCGAGCTGCATGATGTCATGATATCCCTGCAAAAGGCCAATGTTTCCTTTCAATCCATGATCCAGGTACGCAACCGGCTGGTGTCGGCATATCAGGAAATTATGAATATGCAAGTGTGAAAAAACTGATCTGATAAAAGATAGAGGGGCAAGTGATGGCGACACTCCAGACAGCTTCCAGACAAACAGCTTCTTCAGCAAAGACGGGTGATATGAAAGAGCTGGATTACAGTGTGCGTTCCCAGGCGGAAATATGTTTCTTCCTGAATGGGGTTATGCAGGAAAAATCGTTGATTTCTCTGCATCTTTCCACAAGCAGTCATTCCATTATTCTTTCATCCATCCTGGCGATTAATCTTGAGAAGAAGCTGCTGATACTGGATTACGGCATTAATGAAACGCTCAACCAGATCGCGCTTAAAAGGGGCAGTTTGCGCTGTACTACCAGCCACAACCGGATCCGAATCGAATTCGACTGCAATAATCTGCAGTATATTCAGTTTGAAGGGCGCCATGCGTTCAGTGCGGATATTCCGGAATCATTGAAGCGTTTACAGCGGCGTAATTTCTATCGGGTCATCACGCCTATTACCAATCCTGCTGTCTGTATTGTTCCTTCACTGGGACCGCATGGGGCAGAGCCTGTTGCTTATAATCTGCTGGATATCAGCTGTGGTGGTATGGCATTGATAGATCAGCCGGATGCAGACACACTTCTGCAGGCCGGCATGGTGCTGGAACATTGCCGGGTTAATCTGCCGGGAAATGATGATTTGTTCGGTTCAATTGAAACCACTATCCGGATTGCATATGTTGGTACTGTTATCCTGAATAATGGCAATACCTGTCCGCGCATTGGTTGTGAATTTATCGGTTTGCCGGAAAAATCGAGAATACTGGTACAACGCTATATCGCGAAAGTGGAACAGCAGGCAAGAAAACTTGAAACAGAATCCGGGGTGTGAAACCGGTACACCTGCTGGCGTCACTGTAATCAGGCAGAGGTTGTCGCCATGTCGTTTTCCAGCCGATAGAGCCAGGCCAGCAGTTCAGCTACGGCAATGTACAGCTCCGGCGGAATATGCTCATCCAGATTAACCTGCATCAACAGCGCGACCAGTTCGGCGGATTCGTGTACATATACACCGGCTTCCTGTGCGCGGCGGATAATTTCTTCTGCGACCAATCCGTGTCCTTTGGCAACGACCCGGGGGGCTGCCATACCGCTGTGGTAGGTAAGGGCTACCGCTTCAGCGGGAGTCATCGGCTCTGCTGCGGTAAATGGATCAGCCGGTTCGTGCTGAATTTTCTGCTTGTCTGCTTCAGGATGCTTCATGCTGCTGAATTTCCATTGCGTGGATTGTTATTCCGGTGGCCTGCATGGCATCAGCCAGCATCATCTGTTCTTTACCAAGCTGCTGCCTGATTTTTGCGGAATCGGTGTTTAGCCGGATGCGCACACCTTGCGGATCGAGCATAAGTGTGGCGGTAATTTTTCCCAGATTCGGCAGCTGCAGACGGATACGGGTGTGCCAGCAGCCGGATTTGCGGGATGTTTCACTGTCAGTCTGTTCTTTTTCCCGGTAATTATCAGAGTGTTCAGCAATATCCCATTCCATAATCTGTCCCGGCCAGATTTCTCCCTGCCATTGGATCATTCCGGTTTCCAGCGCGTGCAGTTGTTGCTGTACCAGTGACGTTGTTTGTGGTGCTATCGATGACGCTGAAGCTGAATCAGCAGCCGTGGCAGTGGCGGGTAGTCTGCCCTGCGGCTCCCGGCGAAGCTGTTGCAGCGATCGGGTGCCGCTAAACCAGCGTGCCAGATGTGCTTCATAAAATAACCCGCTGATGGCCAGTGCCTGCTGCAACTGGCCTGGCAATTGTGCTTTTTCCGCTCCGGTAGCAGGTGGGGCTGGCAACAGAGGTGTAGCATGGTCTGTCGCT
>JACTML010000064.1 GCA_014584635.1 Nitrosomonas eutropha
AGGCAAACCATTTATCGCATCAAGCATGGACTGCTGGATGACTACCTGTGCCAGCAACTCAAAAATCCATCCGTCAAGATGCGCTTTGCGTAAGTCCTAAAGGTAAAGCCAGCCAAAGGAAAATTACAGATCCCGTCTTTAAAAATGCGATCCACACAGTTGCAATTTTTTCTGGAAAACCGGTTTTCAGAAACCCGCTCAATCCCTCACTGAAGGGCACACATTACAGCGCTGAAATCGAGCCCAGGACATTCACATATTTCGGATATGCTCCACACCTTTGCTCAATTTCGTCCGCACTGCATCACGCCTTAAGCAAACTCCAAAAATACCTTTATATGCCACAACAGATTATCAGTTTGAAAGGATTGATCTTTCATTCAGATCTTGTGTCGATCTGGCGTTATTACTGTAAAAGGTTTTCATATGCTCCAGTTGCGCTGCTGAAATCGTGATCGATTTCGTCAGGATGTACCATTGCACACCTTCACTGCAGGGTGGCGTTGTTAACGAATTTCCTGTACTTACACCTGACGGTAACAATTTTTCCAGTTTAAGGCTGACTCCGGCAGTTGAATTTTCTTCACCACTTCCATACGGCATATTATCCAGAATAGTCTGAAATACGGCATTTTCTTTCCCGATATCTATGGTTACAGCCAATACTGCAATTCTTCCATCTTTATTAACATGTACAAAATGTAATTCTGCGGGAAATTTTTTATCCCCAAAAACATGCTCGCTAGGCTCATGAAAATGCAATTGAATCAGTGGCAGCAGTTCCTTCCCGACTTTTAATCCACCCGTGAAATTGCGGGAGGTATTAACTTGTATGGCATGCCCTGTGTTAATGAAGGATGGTGTATCTGTACCATACTGCGCCGCGAGTTTATTGAGTGGCCTGGTTTTTACAATCTTCTCATCCGCCAGATCTACCGGTGATTGATGTTTGCCGATACCGCATTCCGCATAAGGGTAACGCAATGGTACCGGTTGAGTGGCGTCTTCCAGCGCTCCCCAGTACGGCTCTTCCTCATAGGACCAGTGAGGCGGAGCAGAAACCGCAACCGTTACATACCCTGCAAAGGCCATAGAAACCAGACTTGTCAATATTTTAGTTCTCACAAATTATTCCTGTTTTTATAGGTTATTCAATCAGCAGGTATGCTTCCTGCAATAATCGATCATTAAAGATCTTTTATTTATGCCGTTTTTTTGCGTGAATTGTGATTCGATTTTTTTCTTTTCTGCCTTAATTCGAGCAGGTTGCTCATTCTCACCCGTAATACTTTCTGGCTGATTAATAGCCGATGATGGTTTTAGCTGCTCATCCCCCGATTCAGCAAAACAAGCCATACTTAAACCCAGCATCACAATCAGAAAAAAGCTAATGCGCATTATTTTCCTCTTTTTAAAAATATGCAAATTACAAAATTTCTGTAAAAAATTTTCCTATGAAACCGCTATAACTGTCTGCGAAAAACTGCCTGAACACCATACAGTCAATCCACCCAAAAACCAGTTTTCAAAAACACTTGCAAGCGAATCGAATCTATCGCTGTATTGCGCGCAGCTGTTCGCCATTTACACCCAGTGAAAGATTGGGATTGAAGTTAGGGTCGTTCGTCTGAAAATAAGTACCATCTTCCAGTCGCCACAAGTACTGATAGCGGTTATCGACTTCCACCGCCGAGCCACGCACCGGATCATAATAGGGTTGCACACCTCGCAACGTATCAAGCGTACGTTCATGAATGCGCTGATCAGTCTCCTGCCCGGATTGCCAGGTTCGATTCTGCATCTCGGCAATTTCCGCTTGCGTGCTGGAAATAATTTTCCCGCGCTTTTGTATCTCGCGTAACGTATCCTGTGCGCCTCTGGCGTTAATACGACCAATCTCCTGCCGGGTACGCGCATTATCTTCCGCAATGGCCTGCATCCCCTGATTGACACGGGCCTGCCACTGCGGATCCGCTTTGACACTGTCACGTACACGATCAAGCAGCGTCAGATCAAATTGATCTCTGGAAGCACGCAATACCATCGGGCCGCCAGTTTCAAATGCACGCACCTGTTGCACCCCCAGCATCGGCATTGCCACCTGCATTTCAGTTACACGCCCATTGATAATAATTGCTTCGCGCATTTCCTGGCTCTGTTGCTGCCAGCCAACAACAATCTCTCCTCCCTCAGTCCAGGTGCGCTGATGAATACCGGATCCCGGCAAATCGGGCATCTGTACAATATTAATGCCTGCTGCAAGATCAGGTCGGTCACGATAATGAATCACCTGCGCATCCGGATGACGATCGTGTGCAAGCTGGTGCAGATAATCGCGTATTCCAGTCAGCACTGCATCCGGGCAACCCTGATAGAAGGGCGACATCATTTGACTGCTGCGCTGCTGCGATGCCCAACGCGGTAAAATTTCAATCACTTGCGTACCATCCGGTGATTGGGCCTGCCACGCAATAGAAGGATTTACCGTCAGACAACTGCCTGGTTGCCATACAACGCCTCCCTGCGCCTGCCAGCCTGTTGGCAGGTTCACACGAAACGCTGGCAACGGTTGTTCAAAGCCGTGTCTGTCCATGATTGTCACCAGCTGTTCCGAATCCTTTCCTGGCTGTGCTGCGCCACGCGCAATACTGTCATCGTTGCGCACCACAATACCCGGCGTCACCTGTTGCGTAACGTTTTGTGCCGGTTGGGTCGCTGACGCGGCACCCACACCAGCAACAGTGATCAATACTAATAGCTCGCCATACCAGGCTCGATGTTTCATCTGTTCTCCTTTATTTTCATTTGTTCGGAACAAACATATATTGCGGCATCACAAAACTTTTTCTGTTTCGTGCGATTATAAATACAGATGCCACAATAAATTACTGGGGAACATGTGTTGCAATCAGTAACTACGAACAAAAATGAACCTGACATCGCCGCTATGTCACTGTCTGCAACGCTCACGACACTTGGAGCTGATCCCGAAACCGGGCTTGCGCAAGCAGAAGCAGACATGCGCCGGGAAAAATACGGCTATAACGAAGTAATCGAACAAACCACTCATCCCGTCCGCCAGTTCCTCGGCAAATTCTGGGGAATATCGGCCTGGATGCTCGAACTGATCATGATCCTGTCGCTTGTTCTGGATAAATATGCCGATTTTGCCGTGGTGAGTGCGCTCCTGCTTATCAATGCCATATTGGGATTCATGCAGGAACAGCGCGCTGCCGGCGTGGTTGAATCACTACGCAAACGGCTGCAGATCAGCACCCGTGTGCTGCGCGAGGGGAACTGGCAAATCATCCCCGCACGCGAACTGGTTCCCGGTGACATTGTGCGTTTGCGTTCCGGCGACATTATTCCGGCAGATATCAAGCTGATCAGTGGCGAGCTGCGTGTTGATCAATCCGCACTCACCGGTGAAACAAAAGAAGTGGGCAAAACATCTGCCGATGTCCTCTCATCGGGATCAATCGTCCGCCATGGTGAAGGCAATGGCGTAGTCATCCTGATCGGCACACATACCTACTTTGGCCGCACCATTGAACTGGTACAGCTTGCCCGCCCCAAACTCCATGTCGAAGCAGTTGTCAC
Source organism: Nitrosomonas eutropha (assembly GCA_014584635.1). GTDB lineage: Bacteria > Pseudomonadota > Gammaproteobacteria > Burkholderiales > Nitrosomonadaceae > Nitrosomonas > Nitrosomonas eutropha_B. The sequence goes on from JACTML010000064.1 coordinate 3,601, forward strand.
CAGGGTAGTACGCTGGCTGCTGGTTATTGTCAGTGTGCTGATCGGCGCTGTCACCCTTCTGTCCCTGTTCCGGCATGCCCCCATGATCGAAATGATCCCGCTGATGCTCGTGCTGCTGATGAGTGCAATTCCGGTCGCGCTTCCGGTGATGTTCACCGTCAGCATGGCTGTCGGCACAAAGGAGCTGGCAAGTCGCGGCGTGCTGGTTACACGCCTGAGCGCCACTGAAGATGCTGCAACCATGGATGTTTTATGCGTGGACAAAACCGGCACGATCACGATGAACCAGCTTGCCGTCACTGGCGTGATTCCACTGGGAGAAGCAACTGAACCGGATATACTGACTGCTGCCGCCCTCGCTTCGCAGGAATCCAATCAGGACCCGATTGATCTGGCCATTCTGGCTGCGGCCAGAACACAGCCAGCTTTCGTTGATTCAGTCCCGACCACGCTTATTTCCTTCACACCATTTGATGCACAAAGCCGCCATACGGAAGCCATAATCGAACAGAACGGACAACAGTTACGCGTCATGAAAGGTGCCGTACGCACGCTTGCAACAGCCTGCGAATTGCAAGCATCAGAAATTGAAGCGCTAGAAGCACGCACCGAACAACTGGCAAAGAAAGGCTATCGGACACTGGCAGTGGCTCGTGGCGCTGAAGCTGGAGTACCCGCACTGCTTGGACTGGTGACCTTGTACGACCCACCTCGCCTGGATGCGAAAAAACTGATCGCTACCCTGCGTGACCTGGGCGTTTCAGTCAAGATGCTTACCGGAGACGCATTGGCAGTTGCACGCGAAATCGCGCAAGAAGTAGGATTGTCCGGCATCGAACGCGCTGCACAGATAGCACCATCCGGCACATACATGGATGGTTCTGCCGGTGGCTACGCCGAAGTTTACCCGGAAGACAAGTATCGTGTGGTGCAACATCTGCAGGCAGCAGGCCATGTAACCGGCATGACGGGAGACGGCGTAAATGATGCACCCGCACTGCGTCAGGCGGAAGTGGGTATCGCAGTCAGCAGCGCAACGGATGTGGCCAAAGGCGCGGCAAGCGTTGTATTAACCGAACCGGGACTGACAAACATCGTGGCACTGGTCGAACAAGGGCGCATGACCTATCAGCGTATTCTGACGTGGGTCATCAACAAGATCAGCCGGACCATCATGAAAGCTGCCGTTGTTTCCATCGCGTTTCTCGTTACCGGCAAGTTCATCATCTCCGCATTTGCCATGCTGCTGCTTGCTTTCATGACAGATTTCGCAAAAATTGCGCTTGCCACTGATCGCGTCCAGCCATCCGGGCAACCGGAAACCTGGAACATCGGCGGTTTCATTACAGTATCCATCGTGCTGGGAATCGTGATGGTTATCGAGGCATTACTGTTGTTATGGGTCGGCTGGACAAATTTTGATCTGGCCGGCAATGACAGCGCACTCTACTCTTTCAGCTTTCTGACATTGCTTTATATGTCCGTGTTTTCTATCGTATCGGTACGCGAACGCCGCTGGTTCTGGTCAACACGCCCCAGCGGAACACTCGTTATCGCCCTGGCTGCCAACTTGCTGATTGGAACTGCGCTCACCCTTGCCGGTATTCCGGGGCTTGAATCGCTACCCTGGGAACAAACAGCCATGATTTTTATTTACGCGATTCTTACCTGTTTGTTCATGAACGATGTGGTGAAAGTATGGATGATTAACTGGTGCGTTCGTGCAACACCCCGGCATCCGTAACCCTGAACAGATTCTTACCTCCCCTTACCGGCAGAATCAGGCTGCCATTTCCATTTCAGCCAGACGCGCAATCGTCTGAAGCTGTCCGCATCAATACTGTCCGGCAGAATAACGATGGTACGGTAGCGATACGCTTGTTCCATTTTCAGGCAAAGTACGGTCATATAGGGTGCAACAAAGGTGCTGGCATCGATAATCGTGTTGATCGATTTTTTCGCACGAATCTCTGCTTTGCAACGATTTTTTCCTGTCAGATGCAGCGTCACAACAGATTGCGGGGAAACAAGCCAGGCATCGCGACGCAAGTAATAATAAAGACTGCCTGCCAGCAGCAGGGTAATGATGATCTTTACAACAACCGGTAGCGCCAATGGCCAGAACACGCCCGCTGCCGTACAATGCGCAAGACTCAGCAATACTGCCAGCTGCCTGGAAGGTTGCAACTGAATTGACAGCTCATGTATTAATTGGTTATCGCTCACCTCAACACAATTTTTCTGTTCCAACCATGAATTCCGACTGGTTTACATTTCTGACAAACCAACACGCCCATATTGAGCAAAACCGGGTGCTGCACTTCGGCCAACCCGACACCGACCTGCTGCGAGAAGGATCGACCACGCTATTGACTGATCTTTCTCATCTCGGCTTGATCCGTTTCTCCGGTGACGATGCGCCCGCCTTCCTGCAGGGCCAGCTAAGCTGTGATGTTCGTACAACTGATACCGGCAAGGCGACCTATGGCGGCTACTGCACACCTAAAGGCCGTTTGCTGTGCAGTTTTTTGCTGTGGCAGGATACTGATCACAACTATCTGATGCAACTGCCAGCCGAGTTGACCGAAACCATTGCCAAACGCCTGCGCATGTTCGTACTGCGGGCAAAAGTAGTCATTCAGGAGCATAGCAATGATTATGTACGCATTGGTGTTGCCGGCAAGAACGCACGCGCACTGCTGCAAAATAGATGGACAGAAATTGCCATTCTTCCTGAACCACTATCAGTAACGGCCATTCCGGACGGACAGATAATCTGCCACAGTGAAAGCCGGTTTGAAATTCTGCTGGAGCCTTCGCATGCACCTTCCTTGTGGGAACAGCTAAACGAACAGGCGCGCTGCGCAGGTGCTGCAATCTGGGACAATCTGGAAATCGCAGAAGGAATTCCGGTAATTTTCAAGGCGACTCAGGAACAGTTTATCCCGCAGATGATCAATCTCGACATAATTGGCGGGGTCAGTTTCAAAAAGGGATGCTACCCTGGCCAGGAAATCGTTGCCCGCACGCAATATCTGGGCAAAGTCAAACGTCGCATGTACCGTGCACACCTGGATGCGGATCAGTTTCCGGAAATCGCAGCGGGCGACAACCTGTTCAGCGCAGATACCCGCGACCAGGCATGCGGGATGATTGTTAATACAACACCCGCGCCTGCTGGTGGCGCTAACGTATTGGCAGTCATCCAGGTGAGCAGTGCGGAAACCGGTTCCATTCACTGGAAAACACCAGATGGTCCGGCACTGACTATCCAGCCCCTTCCTTATTCAATCAGCTGATCTTCTTCAAGACTCTCGTATAACTCATGAGAGATTCACGCAGAAGCGCCTTAACATCGTCGAAATAACGCCGATAATTTATATTCCAAGCGTATCCGGGTTATGATTAAAGCATAAATAACGTCTCGAACCCGATTGAAACCTGTTAAGACGAGGCACTGCCATGATTCCTCACCCGGTTAACTCTGCTGTTACTCTTTCCACTCCATCAGCTGATGCGATTTCCCAGCCCCGGCCAGTCAGCGCCGTTACCCCGACTGCGGATGCCACCCAGTCCGATACACCCGCTTTTACATTAGGTCAGAAATATTTGGCACAAATGGGTGAGCGGCTGGCAAATGGCTTCTCCATGGTAAATGTTGCCGGCAAATGGCTGCAAATGCGCATGCCCGCTTCACTCAATACCGGAGATCTTCTGGAGTTGACGCTGATCGAGCAAGCTCCGCGACTCAAATTTTTACTACAAACAAACACGCCAGCCGGCAGCAGCCCAACCACTCTTAGCCCGGCCGGAAAACTGATCGCACAATTACTGGGCCAACCCGGTTCACCCGCCACCAGAGCGACAGACCATGCTACACCTCTGTTGCCAGCCCCACCTGCTACCGGAGCGGAAAAAGCACAATTGCCAGGCC
>JACTML010000160.1 GCA_014584635.1 Nitrosomonas eutropha
ATCATTTTGTTTCAGAAAATTTTAAATCTTGCTGCCCTTTAAACGGGTCTGGCGCGCGAAAGTGGCGGAATTGGTAGACGCACCAGATTTAGGTTCTGGCGCCGATGAGGTGTGGGGGTTCGAGTCCCCCCTTTCGCACCAAAGGATATTCATGCTTGCACCAACAAGCACAGACATGTTATTTGTTTATTAATTTACATATCAGCTCAGGAAAATAGATGCAGACACAAGGGGAAGCCTCCAACTCACTGGAGCGTAATATTGAACTTTCCGTTTCACGAGAAAAGGTTGAAGCTGAAGTAGGTCAACGTCTGAAACGTCTTGCTCCCAAAATCAAGGTGCAAGGATTTCGTCCAGGCAAGGTTCCGATGAAAATCGTCACTCAGCAATACGGTCATCAGGTTGAACATGAAGTTCTCGGAGAGTTATTACAGCAACAGTTTGGTGAAAGTATTCGCCAGGCAAATTACCGTGTTGCAGGCATTCCAAACTTTGAATCCATAAATTCCGAAACAGATAATTCAGACTATGCATTTCGCGCAACTTTTGAAATTTATCCTGACATCGAACTCGGTGATCTGAATTCATTCACAATAAACAAACCGGTTTTACAGATCGGCGATGCAGAAATTCAGAAAACGCTGGACATTTTGCGTAAACAGCGCACAAGCTACAAGCCAGCCAGTCGTCCGGCACAAACGGGAGATCGGGTCAACATCAATTACCAGGGATCTCTGGAAGGCCAGAGTTTTGCTGGTGGCCAGGCAGATGACTACAGTGTCATTCTTGGAAACGGACATCTTCTGGAGGATTTCGAGAAATCCATTCTCGGCATGAATACAGAGGAGGAAAAAACATTTGATATGACTTTTCCTGAAGACTACTCCGGAAAAGAGGTTGCTGGAAAAAAAGTGACTTTTACGATCAAACTCAACAAAGTTGAAGCACCTGAGTTACCGGAAGTAGACAGTGAATTTGCCAAATCACTTGGTATTGAAGATGGTGATGTCGAGAAAATGCAAGCGGAGATCAAAGCCAATCTTCAGCGTGAAGTTACCCAGCGTATCCGGGTAAAACTTAAAGAACAGGTGATGCAATCCCTGCTGGATAAAATTCCGGTTGAAGTTCCCCAAATTTTGATTCAGCAGGAAATAGACCGATTAATAGAAGAAGTACAAAACACACGGGCAGCACGTGGTTTCCCCAAGAGTTCAAATTTGCAAAGAGACTCTTTCCTGGAAAACGCTGAGCGACGCGTTAAACTGGGACTCATCCTGTCCAAGCTGATCGAAACCAACGAACTGGGCGTAAAACCTGAGCAGGTTAAAGATTTCATTAACGAACATGCTCAAAGTTACGAAAACCCTGAACAGGTCGTTAAATGGCACTACGCTTCACCAGAACGACTCAAGGAAATCGAGCCACTCGTCCTGGAAGAGAATGCCGTATCATGGATATTGGATCAGGCCAGGATCGTTGATCAGAGCATCACTTTCGATGAATTAATGGGGTATTCACATGCAGCCAATATCTGATTTAGAAAAAAACAAACTGGATACCACCGGACTGGGCCTGATCCCAATGGTGATCGAGTCCAGCGGTCGGGGGGAACGTGCTTACGATATTTATTCGAGACTGCTCAGAGAAAGAATCATTTTTCTGGTCGGCCCGGTCACAGAAACATCTGCTAACCTGGTGATTGCACAACTTTTGTTTCTGGAATCCGAAAACTCGGAAAAAGATATTTCCCTGTATATCAATTCTCCAGGTGGGCTGGTTACAGCAGGCTTGGCCATATACGACACCATGCAGTTCATCAAACCGGATGTCAGTACACTCTGTATCGGCCAGGCAGCCAGCATGGGCGCTCTGTTGCTTACTGCGGGCGCCAAGGGTAAACGTTATTGTCTGCCCAATTCACGCGTCATGATTCATCAGCCATTAGGTGGATTCCAGGGACAGGCATCAGATATAGAGATACATGCCAAGGAAATTCTGGCACTGAAAGAACGCTTAAATGAAATTTTGGCCAAACACACCGGTCAGACGATCAAAACTATTGAGAAAGATACCGACCGTGACAATTTTCTCAGTGCAGCCGCCGCAGTAAAGTATAAATTGGTAGATGCAGTGTTAACGAGCAGAAAAGTAAAACAGGAGTAAAATCAAAACGCTCTTTTTAAACAAGAGCAATATCCGTTTGATGATCGTGGGGTGAAATGATGTCTGAAAAAACAAATGACGAGAAACTTTTGTATTGTTCTTTTTGCGGAAAAAGCCAGCGAGAAGTGAGGAAACTCATTGCCGGCCCATCCGTATTCATTTGCGATGAGTGTATCGATCTTTGTAATGACATTATTCGCGAAGAGATTCAGGTCGATGAAACCGCCAAGCTGTCTAAAACAAGCTTGCCAACTCCGCATGAAATTTGCGAAACCCTGGATCAGTACGTCATCGGACAGGAATCTGCAAAAAAAATACTATCCGTCGCTGTCTATAACCACTACAAGCGGCTGAGAAATCTGTCAAAAGTTAACAATAGCAGCGATGATATTGAGCTTGCCAAAAGCAACATTCTGTTAATCGGCCCGACCGGGTCCGGCAAAACCTTACTGGCGCAAACGCTGGCAAGATTGCTGGATGTGCCGTTTGTTATTGCGGATGCGACGACTCTAACGGAAGCCGGCTATGTTGGTGAGGATGTAGAAAACATCATCCAAAAGCTGTTGCAGGCCAGCAACCACGATGTTGAAAAAGCTCAGCGTGGCATTGTATATATCGATGAGATAGATAAAATCTCGCGGAAATCGGACAACCCTTCCATCACACGGGATGTTTCAGGAGAAGGCGTACAACAGGCACTGCTCAAGCTGATCGAAGGAACAACTGCCCTGGTTCCTCCTCAAGGCGGACGCAAACATCCCAATCAGGAATTTATTCAGGTTGATACCACAAATATTCTGTTCATCTGCGGTGGCGCATTTGATGGTATCGATAAAGTCATACGCGCACGTTCTGAAAAAAGCGGCATAGGCTTCGGTGCAGATGTCTTCAATCAGAATGATCGCAAGGAACTAAACAAAATACTGGGCGATATTGAACCGGAAGATTTAATTAAGTACGGTTTGATTCCGGAGTTTATTGGACGTCTACCGGTTGTAGCAACACTCCGTGAGTTAAATGAGGCAGCGCTGATCCAGATTCTGGTTGAACCCAAAAATGCACTGGTTAAACAGTACAGCAAACTGTTCAGTATGGAAGGAGGGGTTGAACTGGAGTTCCGTGAACAGGCGCTGGTAGCAATTGCCAGAAAAGCGCTTGTACGTAAAACCGGGGCACGCGGATTACGCTCCATTCTCGAAGAGACGTTGCTGGATATCATGTATGACTTGCCCTCCATCGAGAACGTCTCAAAAGTGGTGATTGAAAGCAGTTCCACAAATGATGATCTTCAACCCATCATAATTTATGCGGAAAAACCCAAACTGGCCAGAGGTTCGAAATAAAACCCGGTTTTTATAAGAAATCATTTTTAAAAACACTGCAAAAACATCTGTTTTGAAAGTGTCACCATATCTTTGCCACCCCATGTTTTCTGCAGGGCATAAATAAAATGACATCGGATATTCTCGACACAAAAGAACCAAACATATTGGAATTACCTTTACTTCCGCTGCGCGATGTTGTGGTCTTTCCGCATATGGTTATTCCATTATTTGTCGGTCGTCCCAAATCCATCAAAGCTCTGGAAGAAGCAACAGAGGCCGGAAAAAATATTCTGCTGGTTGCACAAAAATCGGCTGCCAAAGATGATCCTTCTCCTCAGGATCTTTACAAGGTTTGCTGTGTTTCCAGCATTCTACAAATGCTGAAACTGCCTGACGGAACAGTCAAAGTACTGGTAGAAGGAAGCTATCGAGCAGAAATTGAAACTTTTAATGACTCTGAAACTTCTTTTTCCGGAAAGGCTGTTCCGGTCATCATCAATGAAATCGATACCTCAGAAATCGAAGCGTTGCGGCGCGCACTCCTTTCCCAGTTTGATCAATACGTCAAACTGAATAAAAAAATTCCATCAGAAATCCTCGCCTCCCTAACAGGAATCGATGAAGCAGGACGGCTCGCAGATACGATTGCTGCCTATCTCCCCTTAAGATTGGAGCAAAAACAGGAAATTCTGGAAATTTTCGAGGTGCAGCCACGCCTGGAGCGTCTGCTTGGTTTACTGGAAGCCGAGCTGGATATTCTCCAGGTAGAAAAACGTATTCGCGGCAGAGTAAAACGCCAGATGGAGAAAAGTCAGCGGGATTATTATCTGAACGAACAGGTCAAGGCAATTCAAAAAGAACTGGGCGAAGGTGAAGATGGCACCGACCTTGAAGAAATCGAAAGAAAAATAAAAACAGCTTCGCTACCCAAAGAAGCCCTGATCAAGGCGGAATCCGAGCTGAAAAAACTGCGCCTGATGTCGCCTATGTCCGCTGAAGCAACTGTTGTGCGAAATTATATTGACACACTGGTTGCGTTACCCTGGAAACAGAAAACCAAAATCAGCAAGGAATTAAGGGTTGCCGAATCAATCCTGGATGAAGATCACTACGGTTTGGAGAAAGTCAAAGAAAGAATTGTTGAATATCTTGCAGTGCAGCAACGCGTTGCCAAATCCAAAGCTCCCATTCTTTGTCTCGTTGGCCCGCCTGGAGTCGGTAAAACTTCATTGGGTCGGTCTATTGCACGTGCCACAAACCGCAAATTTGTTCGGATGTCTCTCGGAGGTATGCGGGATGAGGCTGAAATCCGTGGTCATCGTCGAACTTATATCGGTTCAATGCCCGGAAAAATCCTGCAGAGCATGACAAAAGTAGGTGTCAAGAATCCATTATTTCTCTTGGATGAAGTTGACAAAATGGGTATGGATTTTCGTGGTGATCCTTCCTCTGCCTTGCTGGAGGTACTTGATCCGGAACAGAACAATACATTCGTCGATCATTACATCGAAGTTGAATACGATTTATCGGATGTTATGTTCGTTGCAACGGCCAATACGCTGAATATTCCCCCCGCGCTTCTTGATCGGATGGAAGTTATCCGGCTTTCAGGTTATACCGAAGACGAAAAACTGAATATTGCGAAACGATACCTGCTACCCAAGCAAATGAAAGATCATGGCTTGAGCGCGAGTGAGCTGTCCGTTTCCGAACCCGCGCTGCGCGATATTGTTCGTTACTACACCCGGGAAGCGGGAGTACGTTCAATGGAACGAGAAGTATCCAAGATCTGCAGAAAAGTCGTCAAAACCCTGCTGGTCAGCAAAAATAAAGAAAAAATCATCATCAACTCACGCAATCTTGACAAATACCTTGGCGTGCGCCGTTACGCTTATGGCATGGCCGATGAAAAAAATCAGGTCGGTCAGGTTACTGGTCTGGCCTGGACCGAAGTGGGGGGTGAATTACTGAGAATTGAAGCAGTGGTGCTGCCCGGTAAGGGGAAAACAATTACAACCGGCAAGCTGGGTGAAGTTATGCAGGAATCCATTCAGGCTGCCCTGTCAGTTGTCCGCAGCCGCTCTATCGTTCTGGGAATATCGGATGATTTTTATCTGAAAAACGATATTCATATCCACCTGCCTGAGGGCGCCACACCCAAGGATGGACCAAGTGCCGGTATCGGTATTTGCCTGGCAATGGTTTCCGCATTAACCGGTGTTCCGGTACGCGCATCTGTTGCGATGACTGGAGAGATTACACTCCGAGGAGAAATTCTCCCGATTGGCGGACTCAAGGAGAAACTCCTGGCAGCGCATCGCGGTGGCATAAGTACAGTGCTGATCCCGGAAGACAACATCAAGGATTTGAGCGAAATTCCCGGAAATATTAAAAGCAAACTGAATATCAAACCGGTGAAATGGATTGATCAGGTGCTGGAGATTGCACTCGAATATACACCTGATACGATTCCGCCAACTGTCCCGGGCCAGGTTATCGCGTCCACCGCCGAAGACAGCGTTACAAGAGCTTCCTCGATCAAACACTGACCATTTGGGTCAGCATAAGATTCAAACAAAGCCAATATCCCTTTTTAATACGTAGTTTTCTATACAGTAACATTTTCATTTACATACATTAGGAATATCGATGACCATTGACAGCTTTCGTCCAGAAAAAAAAATAACCACATTCTACCCACCTCAACGCACTCTGCTGGGACCAGGACCATCTGATACGCATCCACGTGTTTTATCAGCCATGGCGCGTCCAACACTGGGTCATCTTGATCCGGTTTTCACGGAAATGATGGAAGAGCTGAAAAGCTTGCTGCGATATGTGTTTCAGACAAAAAACCTGTTGACCTTTCCTGTATCCGGACCTGGTTCAATCGGAATGGAAATGTGCTTTGTCAACATGGTTGCACCCGGAGATAAGGTTGTCGTTTGCCGGAATGGTGTATTCGGCGGTCGGATGATTGAAAACGTCGAGCGCTGCGGCGGAATTCCATTGATCGTGGAAGATAAATGGGGAGCGCCGGTTGATCCTCAAAAAGTGGAAGATATGCTGAAAAAAAATCCGGATGCCAAAGTAGTCGCATTTGTTCACGCTGAAACCTCTACAGGTGTTCAATCGGATGCAAAAACCATCGGCCAGATAGCCAGAAAATACAACTGCCTGACAATCATGGACACCGTTACCTCATTAGGCGGAACACCTGTCTATATGGACGAATGGGATATAGATGCCATCTACTCAGGTAGTCAGAAATGCCTGTCCTGTCCACCTGGATTATCTCCCATCAGCTTTTCAGAAAGAGTGACTAACCTGGTTAAGAATCGCACTGTAAAAGTTCAAAGCTGGTTTATGGATATCAGCCTGCTGCTTGGTTACTGGGGTTCTACCACACGCACTTATCATCACACTGCTCCGACCAATTCACTGTACGGATTACATGAATCACTGGTCATGATCTACGAAGAGGGAATTGGACACTC
>JACTML010000137.1 GCA_014584635.1 Nitrosomonas eutropha
ATCTGGCGAGCGTCCCTAACATTGCATCTACCTGTAAATGGAAGTTATGCAGAATACCCTTATCCCGGTAATATTTCCACATAACCCGTTGCACAGCGGATAGGGTTTTTTATCTCCTCCCGTGTCTTGCGTGATAAATAAACAACTGATTTTCACCTTCTTGTCAGTTGCAAGAACCTGCTCGGGATTGCAATCCGGACAGATTCTAAAATAGATCCGTAATTGAAAAAGGCGTTCACTATCATAGCTTCAACCGGAAATTTCTCTCTGCAAGCGGTTTTACTAATCCTTGAATTTAATAGAAAATTCACCTTTTGGTTACAACACTTTATTACCAGATGTCCAGGCTGCTATTTAAACTGAGAAACGTGCCGGAAGATGAGGCCGAAGAAGTGCGGGAACTGCTGAGTGAGCACCAGATTGATTTTTATGAAACTTCAGCAGGCAACTGGGGAATTTCCATGCCGGCGTTGTGGGTGCGCGAGGAATCCCAGTTTCAGCAGGCACGAACGCTGCTGGATACCTACCAGGCCGAGCGCAGTGCGCGGGTACGTGCAGAATATGATCGTCTCAAACGGGAAGGCAAACATAAAACAATTATTGACAGCTTTCGGCAAAATCCCTTTGCTTTTGTTGCCTATCTCTTTGTGGTGTATGCCCTGTTATATCTGCCTTTCAAGTTTATTTCAGCGCTTGGCCAGTAATGAAACCAGGCTTTCCTTTTCGCATTCAGCCGGAGTATCGCTAAATTGAACGGTTATTACAGACTGATGGCCGCCTTTCTGCTGGGCGGGATAACGGTGCCTGGCTTTGCTCCCTTTTATTTTTATCCGCTGCCGCTTGTTACGCTGACATTGCTTGCTCTGCTGTGGCGCAGGAGCAAAACAGCCATACAGGCAGCGGTAACCGGGTTTGCCTTCGGGATGGGGTTGTTTGGCGCAGGTGTTACTTGGCTTTATGTCAGTCTGCATGATTTTGGTCATATGGAACCTGCGCTGGCGGTGTTGGCGCTGATTGTTTTATGTGCTTATCTTTCACTTTTCCCGGCATTGGCTGGCTGGGTGGCCGCCTTGCGCTGGTTTCGTGCTTCCTGGGCCTGGCCGGGAATGGTGGCAGCGCTGTGGGCATTGATGGAATGGTTGCGCGGTACGCTGTTCACCGGCTTTCCATGGCTGACACTGGGTTATTCACAGGCGCCTGACAGTCCTTTGGCAGGGTTTGCACCGGTTGCAGGCGTTTATGGCGTATCACTGCTGTTGATGCTGAGTGCCGCCTGGCTGGCCTGCTGGCTGGAAAAGCGCAAAAAATATCGTTTTGGACTGTATCTGGCCGGTGTCTGGGTGATGGGCTTCGGGCTACAGCAAGTTCATTGGACCGAGCCGGAAGGGGAGCCAGTGACCGTCAGTTTGCTGCAGGGTAACATTCCGCAAAACAAGAAGTGGGAACCAGAGCATCTGGCTGCGACTATGCGGACGTATGTCCGGCTGGTGCAGGAAAGTCCGAGCCGTTTGATTGTGACGCCGGAAATATCATTTCCTTTGTATTACGATCAGGCGCCCCGGGATTATCTGCAGTTATTGGCCGAGCACGCCCGTTCCCGACAGGGAGATGTGCTGGTTGGCCTGGTGGAACGCACCTTGGCGGACGACGGCTATTACAACACCATGTTCAGTTTTGGCAGTTCTCCTGAACAAAGTTATCGCAAATATCATCTGGTGCCGTTTGGGGAATATATTCCGCTCAAGGCGGTGTTCGGCTGGGTGATTGACGTGCTGCATATTCCGTTGTCGGATTTTTCACGGGGCAAGCTGGATCAGCCGCCACTGGATCTGGCCGGACAGCGTGTGGCGATCAATATCTGCTATGAGGATGTGTTCGGTGAAGAGATCATCATGAAGCTGCCACAGGCCAGTCTGCTGGTCAATGTCAGCAACGATGCCTGGTTTGGTCACTCCATCGGCCCGCGCCAGCACCTGCAGATTTCACAAATGCGCGCGCTGGAAACCGGTCGTTATATGCTGCGCGCCACCAATACCGGTGTGACGGCCATTATCAATGAGCAAGGCAAGGTGTTACAGCAGCTGGAAATGTTTACCACAGCCGGTCTGCACAGCACAGCACAAGGATTCAGCGGCGCTACACCTTATGTGCGGCTGGGCAACAGCCTGGTATTCGGTCTGATTGGCCTGCTTTTGCTGACCGGAGGAGGGGCAGCATTTTCCGGCAGATACAAAACTCTGTAAAATGACCCGGTTCACTATCCAGCCATTGCGACATGTCTATACCCACTTTTCAGGAAATTATTCTTACCCTTCAACACTACTGGGGGCAGCAGGGCTGTGCCCTGTTACAACCTTATGATATGGAAGTGGGGGCCGGCACCAGCCACACCGCGACCTTTTTGCGCGCGCTTGGGCCGGAGCCGTGGCGTGCCGCTTATGTACAGCCTTCACGCCGTCCCAAGGACGGCCGCTATGGCGATAACCCCAATCGTCTGCAGCATTACTACCAGTTCCAGGTGGTGCTGAAGCCTGCGCCGCATAATATTCTGGATTTGTATTTTCGTTCGTTACAGATGTTGGGGCTGGATCTGCAGCAAAATGACGTGCGGCTGGTGGAAGATGACTGGGAAAATCCTACGTTGGGCGCCTGGGGATTGGGCTGGGAAGTCTGGCTCAATGGTATGGAGGTCACCCAATTCACTTATTTTCAGCAGGTGGGCGGAATCAACTGTCGTCCCATCACGGGAGAAATTACTTATGGACTGGAGCGGCTGGCCATGTATCTGCAGGGTGTGGAGAACGTATTTGATCTGACCTGGACGAAAGGGCTGACTTACGGGGATGTTTATCACCAGAATGAGGTAGAGCAATCTGCCTACAATTTTGAATGCAGCGATATCGAGTTTTTGCTGCTTTCCTTCAATAAACTGGAAGCACAGGCGAATCAGCTGATCGATGCGCAACTGGCGTTGCCTGCTTATGAACAGGTACTGAAGGCCGCCCATACCTTTAATCTGCTGGATGCGCGCGGCGCCATCTCGGTCACTGAACGTGCCGCTTATATTGGCCGTATCCGTAACCTGTCACGTCGGGTGGCGCAAGCCTATTATGATAGTCGCCTGCGCTTGCAGCCGCCGTTTCCATTGGCGCCGCGTGCGTGGGTTGAGCAGATTCTGGATCAGGCGGAATCAGCATGATGACTGCAAACCTGCTGATTGAGTTTCTGACTGAGGAACTGCCTCCCAAATCACTGGAAAAACTGGGTAACGCGTTTGCCGCATCTGTTGCTGCGGGACTGAAAAACCAGAATCTGACTACCACAGACACTGTAACAACGGTTTTTGCTTCACCGCGTCGGTTAGCGGTGCATTTGACAGCTGTTCCGGCCCAGGCGCCGGATCAGGTTGTTACCCTCAAACTGATGCCGGTTACTGTCGGGCTGGATACGCAAGGCCAGGCGACACCTGCATTGCATAAAAAGCTCACCGCGCTGAATCTGGAAAATACGCCGGTTGCTGCACTGAAGCGGGTACAGGAAGGCAAGGCGGAAATGCTGTTTCTGGAGCAGAGTGTCACGGGAATTTTACTGGCAGCAGGGCTGCAAAAAGCGGTGAATGAAGCTATTCGTCAGCTGCCGGTTCCCAGGATGATGACCTACCAGCTGGATGATGGCTGGGAGAATGTGCATTTCATTCGCCCGGTGCATGGATTAATTGCCCTGCATGGGCAGCAGATCGTACCCATCAGTACCTTGGGGTTTGCAGCCGGCAACATAACCCGCGGGCATCGCTTTGAAGCAAAACGGGCAGAGCTGACAATTGATCATGCCGATCATTATGAGCAGATTCTGGAAGCGGAGGGCACGGTTATTCCGGGGTTTGATCGCCGTCGTCAGCGTATTAAAGAAGGGCTGGCAGCAGCTGCGAATGCCGCGCAATTGCAATATCTCGACGATGCGGCGCTGTTGGATGAAGTGACGGCGCTGGTAGAACATCCTAATGTTCTGATGGGAACTTTTTCTGCTGATTTTCTGGAAGTGCCGCAGGAATGCCTGATCTCCACCATGAAGATCAATCAGAAATATTTTCCTCTTCTGGATAGTGACGGCAAGCTGACCAACCGCTTTCTGATCGTCTCCAATATTACTCCGGCTGATCCGGGCCAGATTATTGCGGGTAACGAACGGGTGATCCGCTCAAGACTGGCAGATGCAAAATTTTTCTTTGATCACGATCGCAAACGGACGCTGGCTTCGCGTCTGCCTGATCTGGACAAGGTGATTTATCACCATCAGCTGGGTTCGCAGGGGGAACGTATCTGTTATGTGCGGGCACTGGCAAAAATTATCGGGCAATTATTGGGCGACAGTCATTTATCCATGCAGGCAGATCAGGCAGCGATGCTGGCCAAAGCGGATCTGCTAACCGATATGGTGGGAGAATTTCCTGAGTTACAAGGCATTATGGGGCGTTACTACGCGCAACAGGAGGGCCTGGATGAAGCGGTTGCGTTTGCCATTGAAGATCATTACAAGCCGCGCTTTGCCGGAGATCTGCTGCCGCGCGGCATGACGGGTATTTGTGTTGCGCTGGCAGACAAACTGGAAACACTGATCAGCCTGTTCAGTATTGGCCAGCTGCCAACCGGGGACAAGGATCCTTATGCTCTGCGACGACATGCGCTGGGCGTTATTCGCATCCTTATCGAAAGGGATTTGCCGATTGGATTGGATGTATTGATTTCCCGTGCAGCGGGTGTGTTGCAGAATAAAATTCCAGGAGAGCAGGGAACAGGCTCAAATCCGGATTTTAATCACACTCGTCCAGTCACCCCGCAGGTTACCGAACAATTGCTGGATTTCTTTTATGATCGCCTTGCCAGCAATTTGCGTGATCAGGGTTATTCTGTTCAGGAAGTGGAATCGGTTCTGAATCTGCGTCCCTCTCTGCTATGCGAAATTCCCAAACGCCTGGCTGCAGTGCAGGCTTTTGCCGCTCTGCCCGAAGCGGCCAGTCTGGCGGCTGCCAACAAACGGGTGGGCAATATTCTCAAAAAATCAGCATTTGATGCCACCAGCGGGATTGATGAATCCTACTTGCAGGCTCCAGCCGAGATTGCCTTGTATCGTGCGTTATCTGCAATAGAAGCAGACGCCCGGCATGCTTTTCAGAAGGGAGATTATGTCACCGCTCTGCAAATTCTGGCTGCCCTGAAAGCACCGATTGATGCCTTTTTCGATCAGGTAATGGTCAATGATGAAAATGAAACACTGCGCCGTAATCGTTTGGCGCTGTTGTCAGCTTTGCAGGCAACGATGAATCGCGTGGCGGATATTTCCCGGCTGGCTGCCTGAGACAGGAACGTATACGCCCAATGAAACTGATTATTCTTGACCAGAATGGCGTCATCAATAAAAAGGGAGATACGCTGATTCGCACGCCGGATGATTGGAAACCCATTCCAGGCAGTTTGCAGGCAATTGCGCGCCTGACACATACCGGCTATCGGGTGGTTACAGCGACCAATCAATCCGGCATCGGGCGCGGACTGCTTGACATGACCACTTTCAACGCAATCAACGACAAATTGTTGCGTGCAGTACAACAGGAAGGCGGGCGCATTGATGCCCTGTTTTTTTGTCCCCATACCCGGCATGATAAATGCGCCTGTCGCAAACCCAACGCCGGCATGTTCAAGGAAATCCGGCAGCGCTACGGTGTTGAGCTTGACCATGTACCGGCTGTGGGAGACTCTTTGCGTGATCTGCAGGCCGCAGCCAAAGCCGGTGCCGTACCGGTACTGGTGCTGACCGGCAAAGGCCAGATCACCCAGGAAGAAGGCCATTTACCGGAAGGTACGCAGATCTATCCTGATCTTTCAGCAGTAGCGGACAGTCTTGAAGTGCAGGCGTTGTAATGGCTGGTTTGCGCTCCCTGATTTACATGCTGTTGCAGGCGATCATCACGCCGCCGTACGCGCTGTTCACCCTGATGTGTTTTCCTTTGCCGCCGCAGCGCCGCTATCAGGTAACCTATGGCTGGACAAGACTGATGCTGTTCATGTTACGCACCATTTGCGGCCTGCGTTATGAAGTGCTGGGGCGGGAAAATATTCCCAAACATCCATCCATCATTCTTTCCAAACACCAGTCCGCCTGGGAAACGCTGGCTCTGCAGCAGATTTTTCCACCACAAGTGTGGGTGTTGAAAAAAGAGCTGTTGCGTATTCCATTTTTCGGCTGGGGGCTGGCCATGACCAGCCCGATTGCAATTGATCGCAGTGCCGGAAAAGCAGCGCTGGAACAGATCGTGGAACAGGGAAGAGAGCGATTGCAGCAGAATTTCTGGATCGTTGTTTTTCCGGAAGGCACGCGGATTGCACCCGGCAAAAAAGGCAAATATCGTATTGGCGGCGCCTGGCTGGCGGTGCATACCGGTGCGCTGGTAGTGCCGGTAGCGCATAACGCCGGTGAATTCTGGGGCAGAAATTCCTTCATCAAATATCCTGGCACCATCACGCTGAGTATCGGTCAGCCCATCGACCCAAACGGACTTGAAGCAGGTGAATTGTTAACTCAAGTAGAAACCTGGATCGAAGCAGAGACTGCGCGTATCAGTTGTTCGATAAACAGGCCAAGCAGATAACTGAATAATTCCCGGTAAAAATTCGGGAATTATTTAATTTATGCTGCTTTTCATCGGTATAAATACTGTACCACAACGTAGACATTGGAACTTTTTGTGCCAATCATTCATTGTATTGAGTTGTTGCGCATAAATATCGCTGATGCCATACAGAATAGCCAAGCTGAACATAACAACCGGTATTATCCAGCCTGGCCAATCAAAAAATATCACTCCAATGAAGAGTGGAACGCCAATGGATGACCAGGAAAATGGTACAACCGAAGCAGAAGGTGCGGCATGAGCAGCAATCAGACTTGATGAATGGCTTTCA
>JACTML010000191.1 GCA_014584635.1 Nitrosomonas eutropha
CTATTGGCGCAAATGGAATGAGCCTGACCAGCACGGCGTGAGCGTGCTGGAGCGGGCATTAAAAAAATCAGGTTGGCGCGGCCCGAGAGAAACAGGGGCACAACGCTTGCAGCACGCTCTTGATCGTGGACGCACAGAGCGTGAAGAATACGGACACGGCTGACCAGAAAGGCTATGACGCTGGCAAGAAAGTATCAGGCATCAAGCTATCGCTGTTGATATCTTGGGATTGCCGCATGCCATTGCGGTGACGACAGCGGAAGTGACTGACCGTAACGGTGCATTGCAGGCCTTGAAGCGTTGCAGATCGGGTTTGGGGCAAGTGCAAAGTTTGCTGTGTGACAGTGGTTATACTGGAGCACTATTTGCCAAAGGTGCACAAGAAATTCCGGGCAAACCTGTCACCGTGCAGATCGCCAAACGCAGCGAACTGCATACCTTCAAGGTTATGCCCAAGCGCTGGATAGTGGAGCGTAGTTTCGCTTGGCTTCATTCATTTGGCTTTCTTGGCACTATTACTCAGAAGATCGTAAACGGGCTCTTACCGTAATAAACAGATAATTCCCCCTTTACTCGTTGATTGAGATCAACTTCAAACACAGCAGAATACCTGAAACCTCATTTTTGGAATTTCAAGGAAGCTGATTTTTATCCTGATCAGAGTAGCAGGCCACCGTGAAGCTGATCGAATGAGCAAGGTGTAATCAGAACAGAAGATTGCGATATTTCATTCATACAGTTTTTTAAATTCAAAACCCTACTGAATAATGAGTTTTGTTATACACCCATTTGCAAAGAAGTATGCACCGCTTACGGTGCATACTAAACGTTGGGCATCAAATCTATGCGGAGACCAACTATGGGCACCGTAACTTGTTCGACCTGTGGTACCCCTCGCCCACCGGAATTGAGTGCGACGTTGGAACGCCCGCCATGCCCGCATTGTGGAGGAACGGCTTTGACGTTTGCTGTGTCGATTGAAGAATCAATATCCGTCTCGAGGCAGTGTTCGGCAGAACTCGTTCCCGGAAATCAAACCAGAGATTGGAAACAACGCTGGAGCCAAGTTCAGAAGGATCTCCAATCCGTGTCCTCGCCGAGCGCGGAAACGATGAGTGGAGAATCCATCCATGCGTGGCTACAGCGGTTGTTTTCGTTCTTCATTCACGCCTACCACTTGAAAGATGCACTGAAAGATGCAGCGCCTTCCCTGGGTCTAAACACATCTGATATCGAGGCCGCCATTACAAACGATCCAAGGTTGGCGCTGCTCGCCGACTTAGCGAATCTTGACAAGCATTTCAAGCTCACAAAACCACCGAGAAGTGGTTGCGTCCCGCTCATCGAGCAAATTTCCGGCGTTGATAGCGCGGCCGGTAACGGCTGGTTATTGTCCGTCAAGATCAAGCATGGCACGGTCATCTTGGACGGCCTGACTGTCGCAAAAGATGCCATCGCTGCTTGGCAAGAAAAGCTTTCTACGTGGGGAATCCTTTGATGTCCAACCCGGCAGTCGAGCGGACCTGCGCGAAAAGCCGCGCAGGCCGCTCACTTCTACGTGTGCCAGGCATGGCACGTTACTTCATGGGTGCAAGTCCCATGGCCAGGTTTACGCAGAGCCGAAGGCAAGGAGAAGGGCAAGGGCGTCGTCGTGAGGCGGGGTCTGGAGGAAGCCCAATCCGAACCGGCGGGGCGATGAACAAGAGCCGGATATGAGGCGTGATGCATTCGGGGCGAGCGGGCACGTGACCGCGAAGCCCTCCATCTGCGATTGGGATGCATTTTGTAAATCCGGCGCCTATGCCGCGAAGGTAACGTGTCTTACCCTGGGAGGTCTGTCCTGTGTGAACGGATTCACTGAGGGCTGAGCAATCAACCCTGACCGCAGGACAGAAGTCAGCAGAGGGAGAGCCTCGCGGCGCGGAAGGAATTTAATTTGTCGAACCGCCGTGGTACGTGACCCGTATGCCCGGTGGTGTGGGAGGAGATGCATCGCGAGGTGCCTCCCTATCCCGATTATGTTCACGGAGGCTGCCATGCGGGAGTTTGAGTTTCCTTGGCCCAATGAGGAAAAGGGCTATCAGCTATTTCCGGCAGAGCTGGAAGCTGACGCGCTGGTACTTTTTCACGCGACGCCAAAGCAAAACCTGCAGGCCATATTGAAAGAAGGGTTCAAGGCTCGTCCACCCTTGGAGTCGGTGTCCTATGCTAAAAGCAGCGTCTACTGTTTGACGCATCTTTTCACTGGGTGCCAATCGCTCTCAGAAGAAGCGGTCGTTATCGCTGTGCGCTTTGATACCCTGGCTCAGCAGGGCATAAAAGAAAACCACTCAGACGTTCACGTTTATAAGTCCGAGATTCAGCCGACAATACTCGGCTATTGCACAGTCCCGGTAGTATATGCGCACAAGTGAACATAACCAGAGCTTCAAGCCGACTGTTGATATGAGCGCAGCCAGTCTGAAGGTAAATCCTGCGCCAGCCCGTGCCAGATATTCCGATCTTTTTTCAAACAGATCGATATTGTGGCAATTGGCCTCGAATCCGTCGATACCATCGATTTTGATGCGGTCGGTGGTAGTTGACGAAAATATTGCTGGGGCGTGTGAAAGTTTATTCCGTTATACCGGCTAACAATTGTTGTTCAAGATGCAGTAAATCTTTTTTACGTTCTTTAATACGTTTTGCTGGATTTCCTGCATAAATTCCAAAAGCATGACAATCTTTATGGATCAAACTGAGTGCACCGACCGCAACTCCTTCCTCTAACTTAACGCCTGGCAGGATGACACTGCCACTACCAATAATGACGTGTTTTCCTAAAAAAACATCGTCGTGATTTACCTTTGTAAATTTGCTGGGGACGGTGGGATTTGTGAGAGCTTCGCCTGTGTAATCGTCACTACTCGAATAAATCGATACCTTTGAAGAGATACCGCTAAAGTCTGAAAGGATTATCTTGCCAGCACCGATCAAAAGAGCTCCTACAGCGATGTGCACATAGCTGCCAATTTCAATACCTCTTTCGCCAGCTGACAAAACACAAAAATCATCAATACGAACATTGCTGGCTATTTTTATATGTTTTGTGCCGTAAAAACTAGCTCTATCCGAAATCAATACATTACTGCCCAATTCAGCAAACCCCAGCGCCTCGGCAGCATCACGAGTAAGAAAACCCATTTCAAACCTCCATTATGAGTTCTATGATTCTGTACTGATCTTGACTGGTTAAATTTGGATAAATCGGCAAACAAAGCACCTTCTGTGCTGCTGCTGTAGCTACTGGCAGTAAATCCCGCTGTGCCGAAGGTATGCCCCTGTACATGGGGAAGTCGGTGATCAATGGATAGAAGTAGCGCCGGGCAAAAATATTGTGATCTTTAAGTTTCTGGTAGAGCGCATCGCGGCTTAATGGGTAATCAGGCTCCACCAGAATGGGGAAGTAGGAATGATTGGCTACTGTTTGACCGGCTTGCGGCAAGCAGTGGATACTTTTGATGACTTGCAGCTTTTCGCGATAAAACATATCAATTTCGGCGCGACGTTGCATGATCTGGGGCATGTGCTGGAGTTGCAACAGGCCAAAAGCCGCGTTGATTTCGCTCATCTTGCCGTTAATACCGGCGGCTACTACTGTTGTCTCATCCACAAAACCAAAATTTTTCAGGTGATTGATGCGTTGCCTTGTTTTGGCATCGGGGCAGATAATGGCTCCGCCTTCAAAGGTGTTGAAAACCTTGGTAGCATGAAAACTGAGTACGGACAGATCACCATGACGCAACACACTGCCTCCTGCATCCTGTACACCGAAGGCATGAGCGGCATCGTAAATCACTCGCAGATTATAGTTGTCTGCAATTTTCTGAATGGCATCCGTATCGCAGGGGTTGCCATAGCAGTGTACGGGTATGATGGCTGTTGTTTCTTGTGTGATAGCAGCCTCAATCCTGGCAGGGTCGAGATTGAGTGTAGTCGATTCTACATCTATAAAAACAGGCTTGCAGTTTTGCCATAGTAATGAATGAGCTGTAGCCACAAAAGAGTAGGGAGTAGTGATGACTTCACCTGTTACGCGCAAAGCCTGCAGAGCTGTTACTAGCGCTAAAGTCCCGTTAGCGAATAATGCAATGTGCTCTACTCCCAGATATTCACATAATGCCTCTTCAAGCAACTGGTGGTAGGGACCTCCATTGGTGAGTACCTTGTTGGCCCAGATTTTTTCCAGGTAAGGCATGAATTCTTCCAGCGGCGGCAGATAAGGCTGAGTGACATAGATTTGAGCAGAGCCGATGTTGTTTTCCGCTTGCCGCTCTGTTTTGGGTGATAACCACGTATAGCCTGGCGTGCGAGGTACTGTTAAGCTGGCTGACATTGCTTGTTCTCTTTTGTTGAGTTGGCGAGCGCCATGTGGGTGATATGGGTAAGCAAATCACCATTGAAGGTGTACTTTCCCTCGGCCATTTGAGTCATTTTTGATGGAAGAGCTAACAACCGATCAATGGCTTTATCCTTTTGGCTTAGAACTACCTCCCGAGCGAGTAAATAACTCCGCCTTGAGAAATATTCAATCAGCATTGATTCCTCGTGTCGCCTGTAATAAAGCAGCAGTGAATAGCTGGTCATTAGGTCCAGTATCCACCTACCTTCACGGCTCGTACTTGAAAAAATTCCTCCCGGGTGTTGTCGATATATTGAAGGAAGTACGTTGGCAAGGTAGTGACCCCGCCCATGCTGGCCAAGCAATGACCAGAGGAACATATCCGCGGCTCCGGTGGTGTAAAACTCGTTTGGAAGTGGCCGAATTACATTGCGGAACATGGTAGTGAGTGTATTGATCGGTGGGGCGTGCTTTAATTCTTCCCCTGTCAGATCACGTCGGTTACCACCGACGTATGAGTAGTCGAGGCGAGGTTTAACCCCAAAATGATGAGAATTTACAGTTGAATATACAATAGAGGCATCAGAATTCGATTCCAGATAATCAGCCTGTTTTTGCAGTTTTTTGCTGTCAGACCAGTAATCATCGCCTTCACAGATTGCAATATACTTCCCGCCTGCTTCAGCCAGTAGTTTGGCAAAATTCTCGTTAACTCCCTGGTTCGTATGATTAAAAAATGGCCTTAACGTACATTGCTGATTACCAGAAGAGAAATTTTCAATAATTTTCTGTGTAGCATCTGTGCTGCAATCTTCACCGATAAGAACCTCATAACTGAAATCAGTTTCTTGGGCAGCAAACGATTCAAGTGCATTCTGGATAAGGTGCTCATGGTTGTATGTGGTGCAGATTATGCTGACCAGGGGGGTCTTGCTCTTTGTTCGGCGACGAACCGGATTTTGAGTAGCCGGTATCAAGTTGAAGTTGTTTACCTTTTTCTTATAGAGAAAAAAAGGTTCTTGTGCATTGACGCCGAATGCTTCTGACACGCTTATATCAAAAAGAGATTGATGCGATACAACTGCCGGGGCGAGATGAGCAGAA
Source organism: Nitrosomonas eutropha (assembly GCA_014584635.1). GTDB lineage: Bacteria > Pseudomonadota > Gammaproteobacteria > Burkholderiales > Nitrosomonadaceae > Nitrosomonas > Nitrosomonas eutropha_B. The sequence continues at coordinate 5,486 of JACTML010000191.1, forward strand.
AATTTATCGAAAATATCCTGCCCAAAGAGCCTTACATGATCTTCCTGGCCATAAAATTCAAGACGTAGCTCATCGGTGTTGATTCCGGAGTCTTCGAGTGTTTTCTGTAATTTTCCTGAATAAGGGGTTTGCAAGATGGCTATACCGTCTACTTTGAGCACGCGATTTATCTCGGCCAAAGCAGCATCAGGATTTTCCACATGTTCCATTATGTGATTTGCAATGACGAAATCGAATGAGTTATCTGAATACGGGATTTTTTCAATATTGATGTTTTCGAAACGTAGATCTTTGGAGTGCAGATCGGCAAATATATGTACTTCCGGATCGAATTGCGCAAGGTAGGAAGCAAAGTTCCATTCCGGAGCAAAATGTAATATGCGTGCATTCTTTTTCAGGATTTTCAATGCCGAGCAATAAAGTTTCAGATGTCGCTCTCTGTCAGTACTGCCGCAATGCGGGCAGCCAAAATTCTTGATATCCGAGCCGATAGTATTCAGCGACTGCATTGCCTGTGATTGCAGATTGCTGCGATATGGAAGAAATTTGGCCACTTCTTTTTGGCAATAATTACAATGTTTTTTGTTTAGTGAATTATCTGTTTGTGGAATCGATCCACTATCTATCTGCTCCAGCGCCACCCTTGCCTGCACAAAATCCGGTTTTTGCTTCAACACGGCCTGAAAGGCTTGTTGTGCACCTGTGGTATCTCCCCCGTCTCTCAGCAGAATGCCCAGGTTGAACTGGATCAGCCAGTCGTATTGGGAATTTGAGTGCTTAAGCCACTGACGGTAGAGCTGGATAGCGCCTTGTGTATCTCCCTTGGCTTGCAGTGCTTCGGCTTCATGAACGGTAGCGGTGATTGGGTTGAGTTGTGCCGATTTTCCCAATTTTGCCGGTTCAGGTTGTGTGCTGATATTGATGTGCTGAGGCTGGTGTTGCAGTTCACTGACGAGCGCGGTGTATTGCTGTTCCAGATTACGGGTAAAGCGCAGTGAATCGAACAGTGAGCCGCTTTCTTTAGCCAGTGCCAGTTTCTGGCGCATGGTTTTGCGCGCTTTGGTATCTGCAGCCAGGGCTACCGCTTTATCTTCATAAGTTTGCAGATCGTGGTTGATCAGTTCAGGTAGATCAGCGGCAGTCAGCAGGGCACCGGCCATGCGGGAGGCAAAGGAGCGTCCGCTCATGGTCAGCACCGGCAGGCCCATCCATAACGCATCATTGGCGGTGGTGCCGGCATTGAAGGGGAAAGTGTCGAGGAACAGGTCAGCCACCAAATAGCGCGCCAGGTAATCGGCTGGCATGGCGCGTTCGGCAAATACCAGTCGTTTCGGGTCAATACCTTGTGCTTTTGCCTGTTTTTGCAGGTTTTCCTTAGCCCAGGGGTTATCCGCCAGCAGCCACAGCACGCTGTTGGGAACACGGCGCAGAATGTTCATCCAGGTGGTAAACATTTCCAGCGTGTATTTGTGATTGTTGTTGAAGGAGCAGAACACAAACTTGCGTGCGGGCAGGCCGCAATCCTTGCGGGTGGGGGCGGGACTATGTTCGCGTTTGCGGTCGCTAACCTGATAGACATCCGGCATGTAGAGCGGCTTTTCACTGTAGAAGCGGGTATGTTCTTCGGGAATCAGGTAGCGGTCAGCGATGACATAATCAATCCCCGGCAAACCCGTGGTGGCCGGCAGCCCCAGATAGGTGATTTGTACAGGTGCCGGACGCAACGCCAGCATGCGGGTTTT
>JACTML010000072.1 GCA_014584635.1 Nitrosomonas eutropha
AAACTGCTGAACGGGTTTGATGGCATATTTTTGAAGTACTTTTTTCCAGGAAGCGCTTGTGGGAGCGGTAAAGTCACCATAGATGCGTTTCACGGTTGCTTCTCCGAATCGCGCAATCTCGGCAAGTAATCCTTCAATGACGGCCGCTTATGCATTGTCAGCGTCAATGAGTACAGCTAAACGAAGCGTTGGTTCTTCAGCTTCAATTTTAGTGACTAATCGCGGAGATACCATGTAGGCTGCTGTTTTCTAAATATTTTAATTAAGCTTTCCCGAGAGTAGTAGAAGGAATTCTTTTAAAAAAGTAGGCGCCCGCTACTGGTTAGCTACATTGTGCTACAAACTCTACTAATGTTCGATACCCCATGACGAGCGCAGTTTCTCGTTATTGTAGAAGGCGACACAAGCCTTGATCACCCTGTAAAGCTAGCTATTATCACTACTAAATTTTCTGCGGTGATACATATCTCAGGGTGATAGTTCTTTTCAACGGCTGCTGATATTGGGTTCCAAGGTACTCAGTCAGGACGTTATCCTCCATGACAAGACTCGCCTCATGTGCGATCACGATAGCCTCGACAAGGCTGAGTGCAAAGGCCATGTTTTTTCGTAGATTGATTTGCTTCCATCATCCTCGCTAAGGGTTCAGAACAGAGCCACCCGCGTTTGCATAATCCGTAGGCAAGGCAGCATTCAGGGGGGTAATATCGATTCAAGTACATTCCATGTCGAGTATGAAATTTTCAAGACACTCTTCCTTGAGATTGGAAGCTCATTACGTCACGTCTGTGTCACCTCCGCGAGCAGCCAATTGCGAAAGGCCATCAGTTTCGGCAGGCTGACACATTCCGGTCGATAAACGATGTAATAGGCTAGCTCCGACGGGAAGCTGATGTCCGGGAACAGCCGTACCAGACGCCCGCTTGCCAGATCGTCGCGTGCCATAATGCTGCGTGCGAGTGCAATGCCGTGTCCCTCGATCGCTGCCTGCAAGACAGCCGCGGAGTTGTTGATCTGCATGCCGCGTTTAGGAGTGATATCTGTCACACCAGCTTTTTCCATCCATGTTTCCCATGTCGGGAAATTCGCGTGGCCGTCCATCGATAAGTCGTGGATCAGGGTTTCATGAACCAGATCACCTGGTTTATACAGGTACTGCTGACGTAGTAGTTCAGGCGAGCACACTGGATAGATTTCTTCATCCATCAGTTTATCTGCCTTCAAGCCTGGCCAACTTCCCATGCCGTAACGCACGCCGATATCGACTCGCTGGGCCACGAAATCCACGGGTTTGTGGTTGGTGTCCAGGCGTACATCTGTATCCGGCCACGTAATCTGGAACCGATCGATGCGCGGCAATAGCCACTTGGCGGCAAAGGCCGGACTGACGGTCACGGTGAGTACCCCGCCGGTCGATCCTTCCCGCAATCGTTCCAGACCCAGGGCCAGTCGGTCGAAGCCCATTCGTATATCCGGTAACGCACGCTCGGCCGTCTCGGTCGGAATGAGCCGTGCTCGACCGCTGGTGCTTCTCAGGAACAGCGGTGTACCCAGCCAGTCCTCCAGCGTGCGCACGAGTTGGCCGACAGCAGCGGGCGTGACGTTCAGTTCGGCGGCCGCCGCAGAGAAGCTCTGGTGACGGGCACTGGCCTCAAAGGCACGCAAGGCATTCAGATGAACAGGTAACTTCATAGCGATAAAGTTTTTGTTTCAATTAAAGATACTTTATCTCGTTTGTCAGTGAATAGGAACGGGCGAATAATTTCTTCCAGGCTGAGTATCAGTAGCTTCTTAGCTTTTATGGTATCGGGTATCCGATATGTGAAGTATCAATAGTTTCTCTGATGATAGATGCTGATGTTTCGGGCGGTTTCATGAGTTGAAGAACGTATGTCGAGTAACTTTTGGAGGAATTCTGGATGGAGAAGATGACATTTGCTGTCTGTACGACCAGTGAAGGAATGGCAACGACTGCGATTGCCCGGGAATACAAAGTTGTGATCGATGCTGATACTGAGATGGGCGGTAAGGGAATGGGGCCCAATCCAATGGAAACCGCATTGTCTGCGCTGGCCGGTTGCGAAAATATCACTGCCCGCATCATTGCTCAGGAAATGGAATTTGATCTGCAGGGTATTGATTTTGAAATGTCAGCAGCACTGGATCCGCAGGGGATTATGGGCAATCCGGATATTCGTACCTACTTTGAGAAAGTGGAAGCAAAGGCAGTGCTGAAGACGACGGAATCTGACGATCGAATTCAGGCGCTGAAGCGGGCTGTCGAACAGCGTTGCCCGATGTATGGCATGGTCAAGGCAGCGAATGTTGAAATGATCAGTCGTTGGGTTAAAGCTTAAACAAAGGAGAAACATACATGGTTTATCTGCAAATTACTCTCAAGATTGCCGATGCCAACCGGGCTGTCGCCGCGGGTATTTATCAAAAGTACAAGGCGCCGTTTCTCAATAGCATCACCGGTGCAAAATCCAAAGAACTGTTGATACGTGAAGAAGATGTGCAGGTGCTGCACGGCTTTGACACCAGAGAAAATGCGAGTGCCTATCTGGAAAGTGAGCTATTCACTGCTGATGTGGTGGGTGGCCTCAAGTCACTGCTGGATACTGCACCTGAAATACGTATCTATCAGGTCGCGTAATCCCTCATTGCCGGGTGTCATGCTGGCGCCCGGCAATGAATCGATTATCACACTTATTGGAGAACGCTATGACGAAGAAAGGAAAGTGGTTCACAACAGCAATCGCTGCGCTGATTTCGAGCTTTACGATAATGGTTCTGTTACATGTTTACGGCCCCGGATCCGTGTTCATGTTGCAGCCGGCGCCCGCCACACATTCGATGACGGACATGGCATGGATGATGGTATTGGGCTTCCTTGCGATGATTCTTTTTTTCGGCGGTATCGTAACCTTCATCGTTTTATTTGTACGGTTTCTGACAGGGCGAAGCCGACAACATGATTTGCGGTCAGATCCCGGCGCGTGAGTGGAAGCAGCACGACCTGAATCAATGCGGCTTGCGGATGTGGTCTGGCGTTATGTATGGCTGCCATGGCAATCTCAGCGGGTACGGCATAGATTTTTATTCAAATCTCATCTTTTCCTGACTTGCTTTTACATCGTCTGCCCACGCTTCCGATTATGACGCTGACTACACGAGGATAAGGCGATTCGTTCAATCATCGAAAAGGAAGGTATATGACGGACATAATGGACATTATCAGAGCTGTACTGGTTGGAATCGGCGGCACGATCATTCTCGATATCTACGCTTTCCTGTTGCAGCGCCTGTTCGGTGTACCGGCCACCAACTGGCAGATGGTCGGGCGCTGGCTGGGTCATATGCCAGGCGGCAACTTTATCCAGACTAACTTGGGGCAGGTGAGACCCGTGCTGGGCGAGCATGTGCTGGGATGGGCATTTCACTATGGTATCGGTATTGGTTATGGGCTGTTACTTGTCTCGATTTGGGGCAGCAAATGGTTGTTTGAACCCGGCATCACCGAGCCTCTGATTCTTGCACTGGTGCTGCTCGTCCTGCCTTATTTCATCATGATGCCAGGAATGGGTATGGGAATCGCCGGATCGCAAACACCCAAACCCTTTGTCACACGTCTGAAGAGCATGATCGGTCACTCTATATTCGGTATTGGCATGTATCTGACTGCGCGACTCCTGGCAGCCGCTGCCTGATGTTTAGAAGTGAAATTGCCATCATGGACGCCGAGTTTACCGAACTTGTCATCATCCAAGTTCACAGCAGTGGGATGCTAGAACAAACGCATGGAACTTGAGTAATAAATAGGAAAAGCTTTCGCACCACTGTAAAAATACTTTTAAGGAACTATCTATGGAAACCCGTGTTTTTAATTCTTTTATGATGGGGCTGGTATTGGCGGGGGCAGGTATCTTCTGCCCGTCTTCACAAGCACGCGACTTGGTTCCGGATGAGCAGCGTCAACCTCAATCGCCTGCCTCGCAAGGTTCTAACCATAAGCATTATGAAGTGTCGCCTGAAGCGAACCAGCCAGGACCGGATGGACAATCAGCCCCCGGGCTGCAAAACCTCGGAGTTCATACATTTCCGGTCAGCACACAAAATAAAGAAGCACAGCTGTTCATCAATCAGGGTATCAACCTGGCCTACGGGTTCAATCATGCCGAGGCACATCGCGCATTTCGCGAAGCCGCGCGGCTCGATCCCGCACTCGCAATGGCGTACTGGGGCCAGGCACTGGTATTGGGCCCCAATATAAACGCTCCCATGGACCCCAAAGATGAACCCGATGCCTTGAAGCTGGTACAAAAAGCAAAATCGATGATGACGATTGCATCGGAAAGGGAACAGGCACTGATCAGTGCACTGGAGAAACGTTATTCGGGTGATACCGGAGATCGCACGGCAAATGACGAGGCTTATGCCGAAGCAATGCGGATGGTACATCAGCGTTTTCCTGCTGACCCCGATATCGCAATGCTTTATGTGGAATCAGTGATGGATCTGCGCCCCTGGGGATACTGGATGCGGGACGGTCATCCCCATGAGGGAACAGCTGAAATCGTGGCACTGACCGAGGAAATGCTGCGACGCTATCCCGCCCATCCTGCTGCGCTGCATATGTATATCCACCTGATGGAGCCGACGAACACCCCCGAGCGTGCGGAGAAAGCAGCAGATACGCTGATGCCGCTGATGCCGGCAGCAGGGCACATGATCCATATGCCGTCGCACATCTATCAGAGGGTGGGGCGTTACGCAGATGCAATGAGGAGTAACCAGTTGGCGATCGCAGCCGACGAAAACTACATAGCCCAATGCCAAGCCCAAGGATTATATCCGATGGCCTACTACCCGCATAATATTGATTTTCTTGCGTTTGCCGCCACGGCAAGTGGCCAAAGCAAAATCGCGATTGAAGCCGCTCGCAGGACTGCCAGCAGGATAGACGACGCCACCCTAAGGGAAATGCCCCTGACTGCCAAATTTCGTATGGTTCCCTATTGGACTCTCGCCAGATTCGGACACTGGCAGGAGATCCTCGATGAGCCTGCTCCGCCTGCCACGAATGTCTTCCTCAGAGGCAGCTGGCATTATGTTCGGGGCCTGGCATTTGTCGCCACAAAGCGTCTTCCTCAAGCTGAGCAGGAATTGGAAATCCTGCGTGAGATCATGAACGATCCAAGTCTGGATGGGGCGCTTTTATCCAAGAATACAACACGTGCAGTCCTCGGGATCGCTCCCGAAGTGCTGGCCGGTGAGATTGACGCTGCGCTCGGCAAATTCGATTCGGCTGTAGCCCACCTTGAGCGCGCAGTCCGTTATGAAGATGCACTGGTGTATACGGAACCGGCCGAATGGCATTATCCACCACGGCTTGCACTGGGTGCCATTCTGCTGGAAGCAGGGCGCCCGGACGAAGCGGAGACAGTCTACTGGGAAGACCTGAAACGCAATCGTGACAGCGGCTGGGCGCTCTTTGGATTGCAGCAGACCCTGCATGCTCAGAAAAAGGAAGCTGAGGCGAAGGTTATCGAGGCACGTTTCAAAAAGGCCTGGGAGCAGGCAGATATCACACTGACAGCATCACGTCTGAGTCGATAAATCGTAACGAATCGTAAAATCAGGGAGGGATAAAATCTTCGATAAACATCAGCTGCAATGATCGGTAAACATACGCTTTCCGAAATTTATCTTTAACTCAAGGAGAATTCTTTATGAATAATATTCCCAGCAAAAAGTCACTTATTTCTCTCGTGCTTGGATCTGCTCTCGCTGTAACGCTCGGAGCTACCTCCGTTGCTTCCGTGGCCGATAATTTTTTAACTACACAATCTCATCAAAAAGGTTTCATGGTGGCGGGCAACCACAATGGTGACAAAAGTGAAAATGGTAACAGCAAGGACGCCCACGGTGATAAGAAACATAGAGAGGCCCCCTGCGGAATGTTCATTATGGCAGACACCGATAAAGATGGCAGAGTAAGCAAGGAAGAGCATGCCCGCCATGCGGAAATGATGTTTGATCAAGTGGATATCAACAAGGATGGGTATATCGACCAGAATGAAGCCAGCGAAATGATGAAAAAATGCCATGGCCAGGGTCACAGCTAAGGATAGCTGACCCAATCTGGCGCTTCAGCTTTGTCGAAGATCGATTACAGGTCTTTGGCAAAGCTGGTGTTTAGTCCCATTTCAGTGCGCACGGAAGAAGGCAAACTCACCTGTTTGTTGCCATCGATTGCACCAGCAAATTCGCTTATGCCGAACTACTGCTCAAGTACACTTTTTTGTATATCTTCGATTGCGTCTGCCTGGAAACGGCACGGAACATCGCTTGACCAGGCCAAATCATCCCTGGACCTTTGGTCAGGTTGAACGCATGAACCGGACCCTCAAAGAAGCAACCATCAAACGATGATACTATTACGAAAATCATCATCAACTGCGAGAACATCTCTGTAACTTCCTGAATGCCTATAACTTCATCAGGCGACTCAAAACCCTGCGAGGACTTACACCTTACAATATGTCATCAAATGTTGGCAAAACGAACTAGAACGCTTTACCATCAATCAATTCCACATACAATGTGGGATTGAACAAAATTGCTTAACTCCAGACTCATCACGGCTGATAGAAAACTGATCACCGCATTTCCCGATATAGCGATAACAGTGAAAGAT
>JACTML010000212.1 GCA_014584635.1 Nitrosomonas eutropha
CTCAGCGGCCAAGAATTTCCAGCGGGTAGCCGTGGTAACCGATCCGCAGGACTATGCAACACTGCTGGAACAAATAAAATCGGGTAACGGTGCGATTGATGCGCATTATCGCTTTCAATTGGCTCAAAAAGCTTTTTCCCACACCGCACGGTACGATGGTGCCATCAGCAATTATCTGACTGCGCTGGAATCAATGGATGCAGAGCGCAAACCTTTTCCGGATCAATTCAATCTCAGTTTCATGCTGGCACAATCGTTACGCTACGGCGAAAATCCGCACCAGCAAGCTGCGTTTTATCGCGATACATCTGACATCACCGGCAGTCTGGCAGATTATCAGCAGCTGCAAGGTAAGGAGTTATCCTATAACAATATCGCTGACACCGATGCCGCCTGGGCGTGTGTCAAAACTTTTGATCAGCCCGCCTGCGTGATCGTCAAACACGCCAACCCGTGTGGTGTAGCGGTTGCGGAAAACCCATTAGCGGCTTACCAAAAGGCATTTGCTACTGATCCAGTATCCGCTTTTGGCGGCATCATTGCACTTAATCGCTCGGTAGAAGCAGATTTGGCCAAGGCAGTGTTACAGCAATTCGTCGAAGTCATTATTGCACCGGAGTTCAGTACAGAAGCCAGGCAGCTTCTGGTCAGCAAAGCTAATATTCGTGTATTAACGGTTCCGCTGGGGGCGCATGACAATCACTATGAACTGAAACGCATTGACGGTGGATTACTGGTACAGACACCGGACAATTTCCATATTTCAGCGGATCAGTTACGTGTGGTCACGCAACTGCAACCAACTGCTGCCCAGATAAAAGATTGTCTGTTTGCCTGGCGTGTGGCCAAATTTGTTAAATCCAACACCATTGTATTTTGCGGTAACGGCCAAACGCTCGGTATTGGCGCCGGTCAAATGAGCCGAGTGGATAGCGCTCGCATTGCTTCCATCAAGGCAGGACAGGCTCACCTCGATCTGCATGGCTCAGCAGTTGCATCCGATGCCTTTTTTCCATTCCGTGACGGGTTGGATGTGCTTGCTCAGGCAGGCGCCAAAGCGGTGATTCAGCCCGGCGGCAGTATTCGTGATGACGAAGTAATTGCTGCTGCTGATGAACGGGGAATCGCCATGATATTTACCGGTGTCAGACATTTCAGACATTAATAACGCTCTTCAAATCAGCAAATGAAGCTACTTGTCATTGGTGGCGGCGCCAGAGAACATGCCATTGCCTGGAAGCTGGCCCAATCCCCGCAGGTCGAAACTGTTTTTGTAGCGCCCGGTAATGCAGGCATAGCGCTGGAAGCCAAGCTGCAAAACGTTCCGATAACTGCTCTTCCCGAGCTGGTGACATTCGTGCAGCAACAACAAATAGAGCTGACTGTCGTTGGCCCAGAAGCACCGCTGGTGGCGGGAGTGGTTGATATGTTTCGGGATGCTGGCTTAAAAATAGTAGGGCCGACCCGCTACGCTGCACAACTGGAAGGTTCCAAAAATTTTGCCAAAACGTTCATGGTAAAACATGGCATCCCCACTGCGGCGTCGGAATCATTCAATGATGCAACAGCTGCGCATCGCTATATTGATCAACATACTGTCCCAGCTGTAATCAAGGCAGATGGATTAGCTGCGGGCAAGGGCGTCATCATTGCGCATACACGGGAAGATGCACACTCTGCGGTTGATGCCATGCTGGTTGCCAACAAACTGGGTGCAGCCGGATCACAGATTTTGATTGAAGAATATCTGGCGGGAGAAGAGGCCAGTTTTATTGTGTTGTCAGACGGTGAAAATGTCATACCATTGGCCACCAGTCAGGATCACAAACGCTTGCTGGATAATGACGAAGGACCTAATACAGGTGGCATGGGTGCCTATTCTCCTGCGCCTATCATTACTTCGGAACTGCATGACAAAATCATGCAAACCATCATCATGCCTGCTATTCGTGGCATGGCGCAGCAGGCGCAACCCTACACTGGTTTTCTGTATGCTGGACTCATGATTTCTCCCCAAGGGGATATCAAGGTGCTGGAATTTAATTGTCGCTTGGGCGACCCTGAAACACAGGTCATTTTGCTGCGACTGCAAACGGATTTGTTTACGTTATTCAAGCATGCCACCAATGGCACGTTAAATCAAGTTAGTGCCAAATGGGACTCGCGTACCGCCTTATGTCTGGTAATGGCAGCCCACGGCTACCCGGACAATCCCAGAAAAAATGATGTCATTCATGGGCTGGAAAATGTAACGACAGATCAACGCACTACCGATGCATTCCATGTTTTTCATGCTGGTACCACCATAAGCAGCACCAATCCAGAGCAAATTTTGACAGCAGGAGGGCGTGTTCTGAGCGTAGCAGCCTTAGGAACAGACCTTCAGCAAGCACGCTCACATGCTTATGCCATCGCGAAAAATATTCATTTTGATGGCTGCCAGCTACGGCAGGATATTGGTTATCGTGGATTGAAAGGCGAATAACATGGCTAACAGACTGATATTGATCGCTTCATTGGTAGTGTTGTTATCGGCTTGTGCTTCCAATGAAATTTATCGCAGTGAGTTCAGTGATTGTGTTGTTACGGAACGGCAAACTTGTGAATCTCACGCGATTCAGTTGCATAACCAGGGAACAGATCAAGAATATTTACTGGGGTTTGTCGAGATTGATGATCAGGGGCAATTGCGTAATCGGGCGCAGATGCAGGTGCTTCTGAATGAGTTATACGCATTAGCTGCCAAAGAAAGTTTGTTGATCAACGTTTTTGTCCATGGCTGGCATCACAGCGCGGCGCCAGGAGATGCCAATATTGAAAGTTTCAAGGATAGCCTGGCTGAACTCAGCGTCATTGAAAACAAACTGCATATAAATACGCCACGCAAAGTGGTGGGGATTTATGTGGGTTGGCGCGGTGAATCTATCGCTATTCCTGGCATCAACAATATCACCTTTTGGGATCGCAAAAATACGGCGCATGAAGTAGGGCATCTTGGGATGGCTGAGCTTTTATTGCGGCTGGAAGAAATTCGCAACATTAAAAATACACAGGAACCTCCGATAAAAAGCCGCCTGATTGTGATAGGGCACAGCTTTGGCGGGGCTGCTGTGTATAGTGCTACCGCTCAAATTCTGGCGGATCGCTTTATCAATAGCACGAAAGATAAAAATTATGTGGGAGATGCTGCAGGATTTGGTGATCTGGTGGTTTTGCTGAATCCGGCATTTGAGGCGCTTAAATATGCGCCACTCTATGATCTGGCGCAAGCGCGTTGCAGTTATTTTCCGGAGCAATCGCCCCGGTTGGTTATCCTGACCTCAGAGACTGACTGGGCGACCAAATATGCTTTTCCTGCAGGCCGTTTCTTTTCAACTGTTTTTGAAACGCACGGCGCGATTGAGCGTAATGATTGCAATCTGCCGCTTTCCTATAGTGAAGGGGCGGCTGATCGGCAAACAGCAGGCCACTTCAAGCCGTTGCAAAGTCATGAATTGCATCCGGTTGATCAAAATATGACGACAACCGGCTATCGCCAGGCCAAATCTATCTGGCGAGCCCAACAATCTGCTGCGCCGATGCAATTTGGTCACGTTGAACTGAAAAGTCTGGGACGAACAGTGGCTCACAATCCTTACCTGAATGTCAAAGTAGACAAACGCTTAATTGCCGACCATAACGATGTATTTCGCCCTGAAATTATGGAATTTGTCCGCATGCTGATTGTTATATCTGCTGCGGAATAGTATGTTCTGGGTCCCAGTAGATAAATACCGCAGCTGCTTCATCCACTGGAATCCAGGATTTTGATAAAGAAAGTAAGTTAATCCTGCATTACAGTGCTTGGAACTGCTGTTCGTATTGTTTGGCTTTAGCCAGATCGCCTGCTTTTTTTGCAGCTTGTGCTGCCAGTGAAATACCATTGCGTCGGTTAGGCGTGCGTTGCAGGGAAGCTTCCAGTTCCTTGAGCGCAGCTGCTGGCTGATCCAGCGTCAGCAATAATTCCCCCAGTAATTCACGTGCCGGCAGGATAGAACCCGGAGTGACATTATCTTTTTCGGTTGAATCTTCCAGATCAGCCGCCGCGCGCATCAGGTGCAGTGCTTCTTCAGCATGATTTTCTGCCAAAGCGATCCAGGCAGCAACGGCCAAACGTTGAATTTCAATTTGACCAGCGGTGTAATGCTGCTGCGCGGCACGATCCTGGTCACGTAACACAGTCAATTGTTGCAAGCTGTGTTTGGCGTCGTCTATATCGCCGGTTCTGGCTGCACCTATTCCTTTGGTGAAGTAGGTGAGTGCTTCACACCAGCCAAACTGCTGCCACGGAAAACTTGCCGGATGAATGCTTAACCTGGCAGCCGCTTGCCAGTCACCCTGTTCAGCGGCAAAGCGTGCCGGGATGGCGGCAAAGGCGTAGGCAATCGTGGTGTTATGCGGGTGTGCCTGATCGGTTGCCAGTATTTCCTGCACAATCGCCCGTGCTTTCTCCGTTTCGCCCAGCTGCAAATAGGCATACAGCAGATAATCTTTATAGTGAATATCATCCCCGTAATTATCCGAAGCGTGTTCCTGAGAAGCCCGGTAAGCTGCCAGATTGGAGTGCACCACATCCTGCCACAACCCCAGCCGGACGAAGATGTGCGAGGACATATGCAAAGCATGGGGCACTGTCGGTGCAATATGGGTATAAGCGCGAGCAGCGTCCAGTCCAAGTGCAGCCAGCTCAGGGTAATCACTGCTGTGAATAATGTAATGCGCGATACCCGGATGATGCGGCTCTTCTTTCAGAATCCGTTGCAGCAATTGCAGCGCCTGCTTTTGTCGGGCAAAGGTTTTGTCGTCCAGCGATACATTGGAAATCAGTGCCAGTGCATAGAACAATGTGGCCTCACTGTCATCCGGAAATTGTTCAGCAATGCGTTGCATGGCCTGTTCATAGGCCAGCTTGCGGGTGCTGTAACTATTATTATCATGACTGTCAGCTGGTGGATAAATGATGGCTATTGCATCCAGATAGGCTTTTTCCCGCGCTGTTTTAATCATGGCTGGCTGTACTTGTGCCAGCGCATTGCGCGCCCGCTGCACTTCTTCCACAGTTGGCGTAGTGGCCCATAATTGCTGATAAAGGCTCATGGCAATTCCCCAATACCCCATGACACAATCCGGATCAGTGGAAATTACCTGCTGAAAGGCTTTTTCCGCCTCGTCGTACCAGAATGAATGCAGCATCGCTAATGCTTTGTCGAATTGAGTTTGTGCAGCAGGAGTGCAAGAGACTGGAAAATGCACTTTTCCGAGTTTTGCCTGATCAATATCGCTTGCGGCGTGATGGTTACCATCAGCCATAGCGATGCCAGCCCAGAATAAAGCTGCAAAAATAAGCATGCGCATAAATGTTGTCATCATGAACCTCCAAGTTATGGTTCCGACTGAGTATACAGTCAAAACGGGGTTACATCAAATAATTGCCAGAAATTGTTTTACTTCTTCCAGATCGCGGGTGCGTTTCATCGGCGGCAGGCTTTGCCAGACTCGCTTGCCATAGGGTTTGGTGATCAGACGCGGATCGCAGATCATTAATACACCCCGATCGTGTTCATCGCGAATCAGGCGGCCAGCTCCCTGCTTCAAGTTGATAATGGCGTGTGGCAGCTGGTATTCCATAAAGGCGTTGCGACCTTCCTGCTTGTATTTTTCAATGCGTGCAGACAGCACTGGATCATCCGGAGAAGCAAAGGGGAGGCGATCAATAATCACCAGCGAAAGCGCGCGACCCCGCACATCGACGCCTTCCCAGAAAGATTGACTGCCAACCAGCACTGCGTTACCCAGCTGGCGAAATTGCTCCAGGAGCGCAGAGCGGGTGGTTTCCCCCTGCAGCAACAGCGGATAATCCAGTTTTTCCCGCGCGAAAGCATCCTGCAATAATTGGTGAATGGTTTGCATGCCAGATAAGCTGGTGCATAAAATAAACGCGCGCCCGCCATTGGCCTTGATGACCGGTAACGCTGCCTGGACGATGCTTTCAGTGTAATGCGGTGTGTTGGGATCAGGTAATTGGGTGGGGACATACAGCAAAGCCTGCTGTGGAAAATCAAACGGACTGTCCCAGCTGGCGGTTTGGGCATCAGCCAGCCCCATGATTCGGCTGTAATGAGAAAAATCCTTTTTGACGGATAGTGTGGCAGAGGTGAAAATCCAGGCGCGCGCGGTAGTATTCAGTTGTCTGCTGAACGTTTCCGCAATGGATAAAGGCGTGGTATTGAACTGTAAACTTTGGCTATAGGTTTCAACCCAGTTAATCACGGTGCTGGATTGGGTGTGTTCGTGCCATTGTCTGATCTTGTTGAGCATGACTTGCGCACGCGCCCAGCAGTTTTGCAGTTCCTGTGAGCGCACAGCTTGCGTTTCAAGCAATGTGACCAATTGTTCCAGTTTTTCCTGCAGTGTTTGCCGTGCAGCGTTGAATCCGGGGCGTTGCGCTGCCATAGCGGCAGACAGGCGCAGGTGTTTTTCAGCAATGGTTAACTGGAGATCCAGCGTTGCTTTTTCCACACCGGCCAGTGCATCGAACAATGGTGTGAATTCCCGTGCAACGAGCAGCGCTTCAGCGTGACTGTCGCGCAATAACGTGATGATCTGGCCGGTACTGACTGATTCACCAAAAAACAGGCTGGCGACTTCAGGCAATAACGTGATGATCTGGCCGGTACTGACTGATTCACCAAAAAACAGGCTGGCGACTTCAGGCAACTGATGGGCTTCATCGAAGATGACAGTATTGCAGGCAGGCAGCAGCTCGGATAATCCTTCATCGCGCAGCATGACATCGGCAAAAAACAGGTGATGATTGACCACGACCATATCAGCTGACAAGGCGCGTTTGCGGGCTTCCATGACAAAACACTGCCGATAATGCGGACACTCTGACCCCAGGCAATTT
>JACTML010000202.1 GCA_014584635.1 Nitrosomonas eutropha
ATGGATGTATTTCGCCCCGGCCATGCGGACTACACTTACTGGCAAAAATACGGGATACGTGACTATCGTGGCGGAGGCCGCTCCTCCGCACGGGAGACCGCTGTGCGCGTGGCAGCCGGCGCTATCGCCAAAAAATGGCTGCATGAACATTACGGGATCGTCATTCGGGGCTATATGGCACAACTTGGGCCGATTGCCATTCCCTTTAAAGACTGGGAAGTCGTTAACCAGAATCCGTTTTTTGTCGCGGATGAAGATTATGTTCCCAAACTGGAAGCGTTTATGGATGCGCTGCGCAAGTCAGGCGATTCAGCAGGCGCACGAATCAACGCCATAGCCGAAGGCGTACCCGTTGGCTGGGGGGAGCCGGTTTACGACCGCCTGGATGCCGATATTGCTTACGCCATGATGAGTATCAATGCTGCCAAGGGCGTGGAAATCGGCGCCGGATTTAACAGCGTCACGCAGAAAGGCACAGAACATTCCGACGAAATCACGCCAACAGGCTTTCTGAGCAACAATGCCGGAGGCATTCTGGGAGGAATCTCCAGCGGTCAGCCGATTACTGTTAGCGTCGCCATCAAACCCACCTCCAGCATCCGGCTTGGCCGGCGTTCTATCGACAAAACCGGTAACCCTGCCATTGTTGAAACCCACGGCAGACATGACCCTTGCGTCGGTATCCGGGCAACCCCTATCGTGGAAGCTATGCTGGCGATCGTATTAATGGATCATGCCTTGCGTCATCGCGGACAAAACGCGGATGTGGTTTGCACCACTCCCAGAATTCCCGGCAATATTATTCATCCGGCAGCAACACAACCCGTTGCACGCCTGGCTGAAGATCCGGAACCAGATGAAAATTCGTAAGCTGATCGTTTAGAATCCACCCAAAATCTCAATATTAACGATGTAATACACCCTTCAGTGAGATAGCAAGCGGATGCCTACAAAAAATCTGATGACTACTTCCTTCATGTCATTCAGATCAGCACACCTTCAGTAATAAAAAAACACCACAACCATATACAACAGCAGCATAATTCGCACTTGATATATTTGACGGCTCATGCAACCAAAGTTATTCAAGAATTCAGGGCAGATTCCGTTTTAAAAGCAACTTGATCGTAAGGAGATAGCAGAATGCACACAAAACAATTAAATTTTGCTGTTTATGCAGGTTTACTGTTTTTTCTGATGAATGGTGTAACGGGATGGGCACAGGATATCAGCGAAATTCAACGCCAGTTTAATGCTGAAATTCTGAATAAGCCGTTTAGCGTCCCTACTGATACCGAGCTGACTTCAGCACTGAAAGAAGCTACACAAAAAGGCAAATCCAACATCGCACCGAATCCTACACCAGCCTGCGTCGGACTGGGTTGCACAACGGGTGGAAATTACGGCTACGGGAGCTATTTTGGAGGATATGCTCGCCCCTACTATGGTGGCTACTACGGCGTGAATCGCTACCTTCCCTTTTACTACGGCTGGTGAATTCTCAAGAGTAACGTTTACATAAGCGAATGCAGCCATTGCATGCTGCTGCCCGCCTACCGCAATTTATTCATTTGATTATTAATCTTTCATATCAATACTAGGAGATGAAATGGGTTATTCCATCACTAAACCAGCGTGGATTCTGGCTGGAGTCACAGCACTTTCTTTAACATTGGGAGGGTGCGCTGCAGTTCATACCTCAATCGCCAAGAAAGACCTGGATGTACAAACCAAAATGAGCGATACAGTTTTTCTGGATCCGGTTGAACCCAGTCAAAAAGTTGTCTATATCAATATTCGCAACACCTCGGATAAAACCAATTTCGATATTGCTCCCGCTGTTACCAACTCGTTGCAAAGTAAAGGATACCGTGTCACAGAAAACCCCAAAGCTGCGCACTACTGGCTGCAAGTTAACGTCCTGAGTGTTGAAAAGGCCAGTCCGACCGCTGCAGAATCTGCCCTGAAAGCAGGTTATGGCGGGTTAGGCAGTGCAGCAATGGGTGCGGCAGTCGGCACAGCAACGGGAGCCGCCATCAGTGGCTGGAGTGGCGCCGGAATCGGCGGGCTTGCCGGGGCTGCCGCATTTGGTCTGGTAGATACCATTGCCGGAGCTGCAGTGAAGGACGTTACCTTCATGGCCATTACTGATGTCGAGATCGCTGAACGCGCCGAAGGCGGTGTCATCATCCGTGAAGATCGCCAGCAGGATCTGAAACAGGGCATTGGTGGCTCCAAAAGGCAAACTTCTTCCAAAGTTAGTGAAATGAACAAATACCGCACTCGTGTCGTCAGTATTGCCAATAAAGCCAATCTCGAATACGAAGAAGCTGCGCCAGAGTTGACAACCGGCCTGGCCCGCGCGATCTCCGGATTGTTCTGAGAATCTGTTCAGCCGCTCACTGAAGAGCACATTACACCGTTAACATTCATTGAAACTTTGAGCAAGTCTGACATTTTACCCGCCATCCGGAATAACATCCGGGTGGCGATTCATCAAGGAAACCCACATGACCGCGCATATTCTGATCATCGCACTGGCTTCAGTTACCCTGTTGGCATCCGCACCTGTATTAGCAGCACAGCCTGCTGACAGTCACGCAACAGTCAACCGCATGGCAAAAGAGCTGGGGCTCAGCGACACCCAGCGCTCCCAGGTTGAAACTATTCTTGATAACGAAAAAAAGAAAGTTGAAGCGGTGTTCAACGAAGAGAAGATGAAGTTACAGGCAATTCAGCAAGAAACTCACACCAGCTTACAAGCCGTGCTTACTCCCGAACAAATGCAGAAACTAGATAAAAAAATGCGCCAGAGAAATAACTCCGGCAAAAAATAGCGTAAACCTTACGGAGCGATTGCAATCCGCGCCCCCAAGCATCAGCCATGCATTGCTGGTTCAGATATTTGCAATCAGCTCCTGATAGACTACAACTGTGCGCTCAATCACAATACGTTCATCAAACATCTGTCCATGATTAATAATCAAGGATCTCATTCTCGCCCGAATCACAAAAACCCAAACTAACGCACAGCAGAAGCAGCAAAATCGATACAAACAACTTTACTCCGAGTACTCAGTTTTATTTAACCAGATCAGGGGCATGCGAAGAATTTTCCAAGCGACAACTGCCTAGTTTTGAGGGTAATTCATCTTCGTGAATTTGACATCAACGACCTCAATCGATCAATACCTATTTCCCAAGCAAATTGAAAGAGTCTGATTTGTCTGTTAGCACGAGCCGGTTGTTGTATTAACCGATAGAACCACTCAAGATTGAGCCGCTGCATGAATAATGGTGCACGCTTTACAGTGCCAACAATCGTGTCGAGTGTACCTCCAATACCTTGGCAAATCCTGACTGATTCGAGCTGGTCCAAATACTTGGACATCCACTCCTCTTGCCGTGGACTACCCAATGCAACAAAAAGTATTTCTGCTTTTGATTCATTGATCTGCGCCACTAAGGCACCCATATCCTCATCTTTGACATAACCATTGGCGCGCCCAACAATTCTGATAGCGGGGTGACGCTCACGTAAGCGTTCAACTGCACCTTGGTTAACTTCTTCTTTCGCTCCATAAAAAAAAATCTTATAGTTGCCGTCCTCCGCCTGCGCACAAATTTGCTGCATCAGATCCGCGCCAGCGACTCGCTCAGCCTTATAACCATTTATACGCATGGCAAACACAATACCTATTCCGTCGGGAATGAGAATAGCCGCTTTAGCAAAAAAATTCCGTAAGAAACTGTTTTTCCTCAGGGCATATACTTTTTCTGGATTAACAGCAAGAATCGTACTCACCTGATTGGTAGTCCGAATATGTTCATCAACAAACTTAAGAGTCTCTGCCATACTGATACAATCAACTTGTGTATCAAGTATTTGAACTCGTTTGGGTGGAATCATGGTAAATCTAGTTAAAGTTAATTGCCGGGATTGAACTTGAATTGCTCATTATATTTTGCTATGCCACCCTCTTCGAAGGCGATGCCCTACTTCTCGCGGCCAGTTCAAGCTCGAGGCGCGGTTCATACAACTGTTGCATGATAATAACGCAAGCATAAGAATTAACGGAATAAAACCCCCAACACTATAGAAACCACGCTCTACAAACGATAGCAACATGACACACATGAAAGTAGGAAAAAAAAGAACTGGTAACACAGAAAAACTCTTGACAAACCAATATCCCAGCATAATCAAAAATAAGATCAACCCCGTCACACCAAAGTCAAGCAAAATTTGCAAAAAAGCATTATGCGCATTGTAAGTAGTCCAACCAAAAGTGGTTATGGTCTGATAATAATCATGTAGGGCTATGCCACCTGCTCCAAAGCCATAGCCAAAATATGGTTTCTGCTGAATGAGGTTTAACGTGGCCTCCCAGATGAAGGTTCTTCCCGTAAGACTCTGGATATCATCCCCTCCATCGAATGAAACAATTTCTGTTAGACCATGATCTGAGATGTAAGCATAAGATAATCCAATCATCAGAAAAATACTTATAGAGCTAATAATTGCAATATGTGAGTACGTACGTACCCTCATAAGCATGGCAATAACTATGCCGGTCATCGCGGCAGCCAATGCCTGCCGGCTGAATGTTAATAAAAGACATGCACCAATGATTAATGTAAGCATAAACAATACAGACTTGCGAACCAATAAAATACCGGAAGCAATAATGCACAAACAGATCGCGGCAGGTTGGGCCAGTGCATGTGGACCATAAAACAATCCCCGGAAACGCATAGCCCCCTGGTTTAGCATGAAAGCATCTGGCCATATTGGTGACAGTGCAAGACTAATTGCACACAGCCACGCAAAACTAACAACAATAACCGTCATAGCTGACGGCAGGCCAAGTCCTATCAGCAAATAAGCCGCACACAAAGTATAAATCCAGGCAACAATTGCTGTATTCGTTGCTGATAGATCAATAGACCAGGCTAGAGAAAGTCCAGCTAGCGCGATCAAGCAAGCGATCCAATATAATCCTGTTTGATTTGTGATTTTTTTATGAGAATTTATCGAGTGCAGGTAAAAAGCTAATGCAAGCATAATAACGAGTGCGGTCATACTCGCTTTGACCCACGACCCAAAGACCTCTGCCTGACTGACATCCACCCCGCTTATAAAAAGAGCACAAAATACTGATATGTATGCTGCCGTATGTCGGGATAATTTCATTGACTTCTCTTGCCAATTTTCCTGGCAGGTGTCCCGCCCACAACAGTAAAAGGCGCAACATCTTTTGTCACAACTGCACCTGCCGCGATAACCGCGCCATTACCAATATTAACACCTGGAAGAATCACAACATTAGCTCCAATCCAGACATCATTACCAATCGTTACCGCACGGAAAATTGTACCTTGGTCATTGATTCTAACAGTTGGATCCTTAAATAAATGGTTTCTGGTGATGATTTTTATATCAGGCCCCATGAGAACATCAGAACCAATCTGTACTCCACCATATATCAGACAACCGCTACCAAGTTCGCTTCTATCACCAATGGAGATAAACATAGAAACATCAGCATTCGATTTTACCCGTATATCTGCACCGGCCTTGTCTACAAACTGCGCTACTAACCAATTCCTTATAGCTGGGAAGAAAAGAGAATAAGGGCGCCATTTGTCAGGTGTATGGCGAAAAAATACCGTGTAGAAAAAAAAGAGTACCTTTCTTTTTAAGAACATAAACTTCAACGAGATAGATTAGTTGTTCAGCATATAGGTAACAATTCCTGAATATAATTTAGCTTGACCATTACTCATCAGGCAGTCGAGCTTTCCATAAGAATGAGCTACTCTGATTTTCTCGCGAAGTTCGTTTTGCCTGGTTGACATCTCGACTAACGCGGTCTGTACCGATGCAACCGATAGATCGTCGCAAGCGATACCATATTCTTCTGCAAAATCATATCCATCTACACCGCTTTCGCGCAGATAAATTATTGGAATTCCAGAAAGAAGAGCTTCTGCATAAACAAGACCAAAACTTTCATTTTTCGATAACAGGACCATTGCAGCATAACTACTCATCTTCTCGATTATTTCATTTCTAGCCATGGGACCAAGCAATGATACGTTTTTGCTTAAACTATATTTAGAAATTACCGCATCAAGGATCCTTCTCACAGAATCGTTGCATGGACCAATAAGATCCAGAGTAAGGTCCGGTATTATTAGCCGTGCCGATGCAACTCCTCGCAAAAGTTCGAGAATACCTTTTTGCCGGTAATCATTAAGCCTGCATATACAAACAAAGGAATTTCTTTTCAATTTTCTTGTATCAGTTGTATTAGGTATGGTTGCGGGTACAGCATTAGCGAAACAAATATCTTTTTCAGAGGATTCATAGCCAGTTTTTTTGTGAATAAAAGATTTTGCCCACATGGACAACCAAAGGTTGGTGTGGCTTCTAATAAGAATATTTTTGTAAGTATGAGCGGTCCATGGCCAATGGTTTCTTGTATGTGTATCTGAACTACCACGGATAGTAATAATGTGTGGAATATTATAATGTTTAGCCAATATATCTCCTATCCTGGCTTCATAAGTAAGTTTGTGAGAGTGTACAAAATTTGGTTTTACGGAATTAAGCAGATTAGTTTCTATTAGGTTAACCCAATCAAAATGTTGCCAGACACCTGGTAGCA
>JACTML010000090.1 GCA_014584635.1 Nitrosomonas eutropha
GCAAACAAAGCCTGTGGAGTTTGCGCGATTGTGCTGGCGATTTTTTCGATAAAATCTTGTGAGCAGATCATTACATATCTACCATTTGATCCGCTCGTGTGCGGAGAAGAGGTAATTCGATAACATTGGGTAACCGGATGATATTGCGAAGCAAGGCATTTTTGCGGTGCAATATTCAAAGCACATCCGCAAACCCCTTTCGTGTCTTCTGAAACCAGGCAAATCCCAGCCAGGCAAATACCGCAGTAGCCAGCCAATACAGTGCCAAGGTGCCCAGGTTCGGAATATTTCCCCAATAGAGCAAATCACGGGTCATTTCAATCACAATTGTGAGCGGATTCAGATAAAGGAAATGACGATAAGCTTCCGGCAGAACGCTGGCGGGGTAAAAAATAGGGCTCATGAACAGCAATATAGTCGTGAGGATGCCGATAAACTGGCTCACATCGCGCAGAAATACACCGAGAGACGCCAATGCCCAGCTCAATCCCATAATAAACAAGGCGTACGGCAGGATAATCAGAGGAATCAGCAGTGCGGTGGCATGAGGTATACCAAACAGTACAAGGTAGGCGATAAACCAGACCAGCAGGCTGATAACGGCATGGTAAAAAGCCGACAGTAAACTTACAAATGGCAGAATTTCCAGCGGAAATACCACTTTCTTGACGTAATTGATATTTGCCAGAATCAAGCCTGGTGCCCGGTTGACGCATTCGGCAAACAGGTTGTACATGATCAGGCCAGCGAACAGAACCAGCGCGAACTCGGTTTTTGAATCGCTGCCGGTATCCCAGCGTGCCTTGAACACTACGCTGAATACGAAGGTATATACCGCAAGCATCAGTAGCGGGTTGACAAAGGACCAGAACAGCCCGAGTACAGATCCGCGATACCGTCCCAGAACTTCGCGTTTGGCTGAGGCATGGATCAAGCTGCGATTGCGCCAGAGGCTGGCAATCATTTCTATAGGCGTGGCAGGAAAATCACGCATCAGGCAAAGATTTCGATTTTTTCATGATAATCGATGGTTTTCTAAAAGAACCGGTTACAGAATGGCACACCAACCCTGTTGATATGTTCAACAAGCGCTGGATTATCTATTTTATGCAGCAGGGATAAATCCACTGACCAGGGCAGGAGAAGATCATCTATCTGGTTTTCTATAGCCAACAAATCAGAGAGAGTCAGGTTTTCTGCCAGGATACTCAGATCAATATCTGAACCCGGACGATAGTTCCCTTTGGCACGTGAGCCGTAGAGTACGATATTTTCTATTTGTGGGTATTGACTGAATATGTTGCATATTTTCGCTATTGATTCTTCAGGCAGACCAAATCTGTCAGACATTTTTATTTGGCTCTGGCTTGCATATCGGCTTCAAACTGCTCAAACAGCTGATGATAGCTGTCAAGAATTTTTTCGCAAATTTCGTTGGCAACAGCTTCATTATAGGTATGAGCTGTCTGGTTGCGACTTTTGATCATTTCCATCCAGCCCTCGCCATTTGTAATGAGCCCGTTCTTGAAGGCAACGCGAATGGCGTCGCGTGAGCCGGTAATTTCCGGATTACCCTGATACAGGAAGTAATCCTTTATGACATTCCAGGCCAGCTCGAAAACAAACTCAAAAGCCTGGATGAGCCCCTGCTTCTCCAGATCTGTCAGCTTGCGGGTGGATGCCAGCGTTACGGCACTGGCCAGACGTTGGCGAGCTTTTTTGTAGCTGTCCAGACGTTGCAACCAGCGTATATCTTGGGGGATGGAGGTATTCATGCAACAGAGATGTTTTTGTGTGATGTGCGACGATCTGCAGTATCAAGCGCAAATGCTGGTAATTATCCGAAGACTGCCTTTATCCGGGGCACGCTACCGCCATTCTGCAACAAGGTCAGCAGAACAGTTTTAGGGATATTTGTTTATGCGGGGAGCGTAAGCTCCTTAATAGCTACCTTGAGATAGCAGCTTTGCATATGCGGGCGATATTTTGCCACATGGCTGCAGGTAACAAAAGTTTTTGCCGGATGATCGAAGTGGCAACAGACAGAATCAGGCGATATTTTCAGTTTATTTTACGCAGGCTGGCCGGGGTTACGCGCATCGCAGTTGGTTTGCTCAGCAGTTCGATCAGTACCATCACGCGGCGCTCGCCCTCTGCCATTTGGTAGATGCCTTCGATACCGGCAAATGCCCCTTCGGTAATACGCACTTTTTCTCCGGGTTTGAATAATGGTTCGGGGTTGCTTTGAAGAGAAGCTTCTTGTGCCTGTAAAAGTGCAATCAGGTCATCATCAATTCGCGCGGGTTCGGATCCAAAACATACCAGGCGGTTAACGCCCCTGGTTGAACGGACAGATCCCCAGCTTTTAGCAGATCCTGGTTGGATAAAGAGATAACGCGGGAACAGCGGTTCATTGACTACCGCTAAACTGCCTTGTCTGATTTTTTCTGTAGAAAGCATGGGCAGATAACACTGATATCCCTGCTGCTGAAGATTCTGAAGCGCGCATTTCTCCTGCTTGGGTTTGGTGTGGACGAGATACCAGTTCATAATCACTCTCCAAGATTACTTTACTGGCAGTATTTTACCCTTCAGCATCGTGGCGCATCAATGAATTTGTCATATTATGCTCCTGCTGTTTCATGGCTGTGGCTTTGAAATTCAGGCGCTGGAGGATCGGGGTAAAGTGAAAAGAGTTGTTTTGAGCAGCAGTGCAAGAGATTTTTATAATTTTCATCAAATTGTAATAATTGGTTTTTAGAATAAGTTTCTTCAACATAACCGGCTTGCTATTCATGGTCAGAGTGCCTGTTCCAGTTATCAGTCATCCCCCTAAAAATCTGCGTCGCAATCACAAGCGCTATCTGAAAGAGCGAATAATAGAATTACTGCTGTTTCTGGCAGCTTCCCTTTCAGTTTTTATTACGTTCGCGATTATTTATCTGCTGATTTCAGAATCACTGGTATTTTTTGAGCATGTCCCCTTGTGGGATTTTTTAACCGATACGCAATGGACGCCGTTGTTTGACGATGCCCATTACGGAATTCTCCCGCTTGTTTCCGGAACGGCTGTCAGCTCGCTGGTTGCGCTGGTTATTGCACTTCCTTTTGGCACGATTATTGCCATTTATCTCTCAGAATTTGCTCCTTTTACGGTAAGGGAAATTGCCAAGCCTTTTCTGGAGCTGCTTGGCGGTATTCCGACGGTTGTTTACGGATATTTCGCATTGTTGTTTGTGACGCCGTTGTTGCAAGCCATTCTTCCCGATCTGCCTGGTTTTAGTCTTTTATCTGCAGGGCTGGTGATGGGAATCATGATTATTCCCTATGTTAGTTCTATGACAGAAGACGCTATGCGTTCTGTACCGATGCATCTGCGGGAAGGCTCTTATGCCATCGGTGCCACGCGTTTTCAGACAGCTGTCAAGGTGGTTATGCCTGCTTCGTTGTCCGGTATTGCTGCGGCCTATATTCTGGGTATTTCCCGAGCAGTTGGCGAGACCATGGTGGTGGCAATTGCGGCTGGCATGCAGCCGAATCTGGTATGGAATCCCATGGAGCCCGCCGCAACGATTACTACCTACATCGTGCAGGTCAGTCTCGGCGATCTGCCACATGGCAGTATCGGTTATCAGACCATTTTTGCTGCAGGATTAACATTGCTTTTGTTAACACTGGTTTTCAACATTCTGGGACATTTGTTGCGTAAGCGTTTTCGGGAAGTTTATTGATACAGCATGATTTTTCAGCGTTTGCAGAGTGATTTAATTCAGGAACAGCCATGAATAATCCGGATAATCTTAATGAAATTCGCGCCATTATTGCCCACCATAAACGCTGGGATTTACTGGCGCTGACAGCAGGTATTATTGCTCTGATGATCGCTGTTCTGACGTTTATTGCGCTATTTGGGAACATGGTTATAGATGGAATGCCGCGCCTGACCTGGGAATTTTTTACCTCCTTTCCCTCACGCAAACCGGAAGCTGCCGGTATTCTTTCCGCATGGGTTGGCACTACGCTGATTATGCTGGTCACCGCAGCAGCAGCCATTCCTCTTGGGGTGGCAGCGGGTGTTTATCTTGAAGAATACGCGCCCAAAAACTTTATTACCGAAGTTATCGAGATTAACGTTACCAATCTGGCAGGCGTGCCTTCCATCATTTATGGCCTGCTGGCACTGGGATTATTCGTTTATCAGCTTGGTCTGGGGCAAAGTATTCTTGCTGCCGGATTAACGCTTGCGTTGCTGATTCTGCCAATTGTTATTGTGGCAACCCGTGAAGCAATCCGCTCTATTCCTGTCACAATTCGTGAAGGTGCTTATGCGCTGGGTGCAACCAAATGGCAAACGGTTGCGGATCATGTGCTGCCCTATTCTGCTGCCGGCATTCTGACTGGTGTCATTATCGGGTTGGCGCGGGCAATCGGTGAAACCGCGCCGATTATTACAATTGGTGCGCTGACATTCATTGCTTTTCTGCCGGCATCCCCTATTCAGGACCAGTTTCCGTTTTTATCCTTTGAATGGCTGCTGGAACCGTTCACCGTTATGCCGATCCAGATGTTCAACTGGGTATCCAGACCACAGGAAGCTTTTCAGCATAACGCCGCTGCAGCTGGCCTGGTTCTGGTTGTTATGACCTTGCTGATGAATGGGCTGGCGATCTACCTGCGTTATCATCTGCGTAAAAAAATCAAGTGGTAAATCAAAGCCATGCAAATATTCAAACCCACTAATACTGCTTCTCCAACGGCTCAAAAAGCCGCAGTGAAAGATCTGAATTTTTATTATGGGGCGCATCAGGCACTTAAAAATATCAACATGGTGGTGCATGAAAAGCAGGTGACCGCTTTGATCGGACCATCCGGCTGCGGCAAATCAACCTTTTTGCGCTGTTTTAACCGCATGCATGATCTTTATCCGCATAACCATTACGAAGGAGAAATTCTTCTGTATCCGGATAATGAAAATATTCTTTCTTCTGAAGTCGATCCTATCGAGGTCAGGATGCGGATCAGCATGGTGTTTCAGAAACCCAACCCCTTTCCCAAATCGATTTTTGAGAATGTCGCTTATGGCCTCAGAATAAGAGGCGTCAAGCGACGTTCAATCCTGGAAGAAAGAGTAGAAAATGCGTTGCGTAATGCTGCATTATGGGAGGAAGTTAAGAACCGGCTGGGAGATCTTGCATTCAATCTTTCCGGCGGACAGCAGCAACGACTCTGCATCGCTCGCGCATTGGCAACCGACCCGGAAATTCTGCTGTTCGATGAACCCACTTCTGCGCTGGATCCCATTGCAACGGCCAGTATTGAGGAGCTGATTTCAGATATCCGAAACAAGGTGACCATTCTGATTGTGACCCATAACATGCAGCAGGCGGCCAGGGTTTCAGACTACACTGCCTACATGTATATGGGAGAGCTGATTGAGTTTGGTGCTACGGACAAAATTTTCATCAAGCCCAAAAACAAACAGACGGAAGATTACATAACCGGTCGGTTTGGATAGTTTTTGTTTCTAGGCGTTTGTTTCAGCATGGCCTGATTTCAGGCGCTTTCTTTCAGCCAGCGGGCGACAACTGGTGCGAAGTACGTCAGGATGGCATCGGCGCCGGCGCGTTTGAATGACAGTAACGCCTCAGTGATACAGGCTTTTTCATCCAGCCAGCCATTCATCGCGGCTGCTTTCAACATGGCGTATTCACCGCTTACCTGATAAACAAAGGTAGGAACGCCCAGTTCATCTTTTACCCTGCGGACGATGTCCAGATAGGGCATTCCGGGTTTAACCATGACCATATCCGCACCTTCCTGGATATCCAGCCCGACTTCCCACAGCGCTTCATCTGAATTGGCCGGATCCATCTGATAGGTATATTTATTGCCGGCACCCAGCATGGCCGCTGATCCTACGGCATCCCGGAACGGGCCGTAAAAGCTGGAAGCATATTTGGCCGAGTAAGCCAGTATCCGTGTATGAATAAAATGATCGCGATCCAGCGTTGACCGGATTGCCGCTATCCGGCCGTCCATCATGTCAGAAGGTGCCACAATATCTGCCCCGGCCTGAGCATGTGTCAGTGCCTGCTTTTGCAGCACATTAACAGTTTCATCATTGAGCACATAACCATTGGCGTCGATCAGGCCATCCTGGCCGTGACTGGTGTAAGGATCAAGGGCAACATCGGTAATTACGCCCAGTTCCGGAAAGCGTTTTTTCAGTTCGCTTACGGTACGCGGCACCAGACCATCGGGATTGTAAGCCTCATCAGCGTTCAGGCTTTTCAGGGAAGTATCGATCACCGGGAAGATCGCCAGCGCGGGAATACCCAGGCGCAAGCATTCTTCTGCCTGAGACAGCAGCAGATCAATACTTTGGCGGACAACGCCAGGCATGGAAGCAACCTGTTCTTCACGTTTGTTGCCATCCAGCACAAATACCGGATAAATCAGATCATCCGCCTGCAGGTGATTTTCCCGCACCAGGCGGCGGGAGAAGTTATCGCGACGGTTACGACGCATTCTTTTTTGTGGAAACTGGCTGGAAAATGTCATATTTATAGCTGGAAATAAAAAAATTGATGAACGATGGAACTAAATCCAATTA
>JACTML010000038.1 GCA_014584635.1 Nitrosomonas eutropha
CCAGCATCCAGCGTATTTATCGGCCTTATGTGCCACCGATGCACAAGTTCTACTGGTTCTGGATACGTCCCCCTACTCTCCCGGCAGTCAGGCTGAACGTTACCAAACGCTACGTAAAGGGACCATACAAACCGGCCTGCCAGCAATTTATATCAATCAAGTGGGCGGACAGGATGAACTCGTCTTTGATGGTGCTTCATTCGCGATGGATCACACTGGAACGCTTATCCATCAGCTGACGGCTTTTGAGGAAACGCTTGGCCTGATTAAACTCCACCACAATCGGTTTATTCCCGAACAATGTTCCCGGCTACCAGACCGGATCGAAGGCATATACGCGGCGTTAAAACTGGGGTTATACGATTTTATCTGCAAAAATAAAATTCCTGGCGTACTAATCGGTTTATCCGGTGGAGTTGATTCAGCGCTGGTGCTGGCAATTGCGGCGGATGCGCTGGGTGCTGATCGGGTAAGTACCGTGATGATGCCCTCCCCTTATACAGCTGACATCAGTCTGCAAGATGCACAGAGCATGGCGGATAACTTGGAGGTGCATCATATCAGCTTGCCAATTTCACCTCTGTTTGATCAGTTCCGGCAAACCTTACAGACAGAATTGCAGAATTCTTCGCCTTCCGGTTCTCAAACTACACTGGAAAATCTGCAAGCTCGTATTCGCGGAACGCTGTTAATGGCATTGTCCAATCAAACCGGCAAGCTGGTGCTGACAACCAGCAACAAATCGGAAACAGCTGTGGGTTACAGCACGTTATATGGAGACATGGCCGGCGGATTTTCAGTTCTCAAGGACATCAGCAAAACACTGGTTTATCAGCTGTGCCATTACCGCAACCGGCTATCACCGGTTATCCCGGAACGCATTCTGCAACGCCCGCCTTCGGCAGAATTGCGTCCTGATCAGACTGATCAGGATAGCTTGCCACCGTACGATGTACTGGATGCAATTATTACAGCCTATGTCGAGGATAACTTGTCGCCGGAAGAAATTATTGCCATGAACTACCCGGCAGAAAGTGTTCATCGTGTATTGCGCATGATCCATTCCTGCGAATACAAGCGTCGACAGACTGCTCCGGGTATTCGCATCACCCGCCGTGATTTCGGCCGATCATGGCGCTTTCCGATTACCTTCAAGTTCCAGGAGTAGTACGTACCGCCTGATTTGAAGGCTGTTACAAAGAGACAAAGGAAACACCGGAACTCGATCTGACAGTACCCGTCAAACGCAGTATGAAATTTCACTATCTCATCATCATTATCCCCTTACTGTTTCCAGCTCATATTTTTGGGCAGGAGCTACCTGATTTGGGTGATATTTCGCAGGCCACGGTAACATCCCATCAGGAACGGCAAATCGGCATGCAGATCATGCGCGAAATTCGTGCTAACTCCAGCTACCTGGATGACCCTGAAATTGCTGATTACCTGAGCAGACTGGGCTATCGCCTGATTTCAGCAGCCGGTCAAACAAATTCGGACAATCCATTCGAATTTTTTGCCATTGATGACTCCTCGATCAATGCTTTCGCACTTCCTGGCGGATTTGTCGGATTTCATACAGGATTGATCACGGCTGCACAAAATGAATCTGAACTGGCAGGGGTCATGGCGCATGAAATTGCGCATGTCACTCAAAAACATCTGGCGCGCATGATCTCTGGAAGCTCGTACATGGGCATCATTGGCTCAATCGCAGCACTTGCCATTGCAATTCTGGCCTCGCGCTCCAATCCTCAGGCAGGTCAGGCTGTTCTGGCCACAGCCCAGGCAAGCGCCATCCAGTCCCAATTAAACTTTACCCGCAAGCATGAAAAAGAGGCAGATCGTGTCGGGTTCAGCATGCTCGTCAAGGCAGGATTTGATCCGCATGGCATGTCATCTTTCTTTGAGCGCATGCAGCACGCCAGTCGTTACTATGAAAACGGAATGCCCTCGTACCTTATGACCCACCCGGTTACGCATGAACGTATCGCCGATATCCAGAATCGCACCCGGGAACTGGGTTACCGACAAATTCCGGACAGTCTGGAATTTCACTTAATACGCGCAAAAATCCGCGCCTCCCGGGGAAATTCGGCTTCAATTGTCAGCGAATTCAAAGCACGTTTACAGGATAAACGCTATATCAATGAGATTGCTGAGCGCTATGGCTTGATTCAGGCGTTGCTACGCGCCAAGCAATTCAAACAGGCAGATGAAGCGTTAGGCACGTTATACCAGACCATTCAATCCGATCCCGCTGTGCGTTCTCTAAAAAATCACCACTTGGGAAAACCGGTTCTGGTGGAAGGTGATTATCCGCAATCTGCTGCCATGATTGAAACACTTGCTGCTCGCGTCAAACTCGAT
This sequence comes from Nitrosomonas eutropha, assembly GCA_014584635.1. GTDB lineage: Bacteria > Pseudomonadota > Gammaproteobacteria > Burkholderiales > Nitrosomonadaceae > Nitrosomonas > Nitrosomonas eutropha_B. Next base: position 2,371 of record JACTML010000038.1, read on the forward strand.
AACGGGCAAACCGACAGCGCATTCAAGCTTTATCAAACCGCGCTGCAATCCTATCCCTATTATCATGCACTGGTTTATGACTATGCCGACGCGCTCCTAAAGTACAAAGACGCGCAAGCTGCACTGAACTTCATCGATGGTCAAACTCGCTTCATCCACGATGATATCCGGCTTTACCGGTTAACAGCGCAATGCCACGCCGCACTGGGAAATACCCTGCAACAACATCAGGCCGAAGCTGAAGCGCTTATCCGCGAAGGCAACCTCCGGGCTGCAATCGAACAACTGCAGATAGCATTACGGCACAAACACGATAACTTCTATCAATTATCCAGCGTGGAAGCCCGTTTGCGCCAAATCAAGGAATTCGTAGCTGACGAGGAGAAAAACAAATAAGCATAATGGCGATTTTCCGATATTGATCAACACAGTAAATAAGTACTGTGAAATCGATATCGAACCTGACAAGATTTTGATTGATCAAATGTCAACCAGTTTGGTGCCGGGAGGGGGAATCGAACCCCCATGAAGTCGCCTTCGCGGGATTTTGAGTCCCGTGCGTCTACCAATTCCGCCATCCCGGCTTTTGCAGCAGGAACGCATTATTACTGAAATTATCCTGCACAGCAACCGATACCATATTTTCCATTATTAAAAAACAGCTCTGGAAGCAAAAAACCTGGCTGACCTGGCACCAATACTCTCCGATCGCATCTTTTATCTTTTCCATCTTTCTTAACTTCATATTCGAAGATGCGATTGGATCGGGTATTTCAAACTAAACGCTATATTTGCATTGAATATGAAAAAAATACTAGAATTTCCTGTGAAGCCAAATCAAGCAGTTACATCCTTTTCAGGAGACAAGGCACTTAAACGCCTTTGCTTCCCAGGAACCTGTTCAAGGTTTTAATTTAAGCGTCGCAATGCTTCCTTCAGTGAGAGAGTGAACAGGTTTTGAAACCCTGGATTAAACAAACAGTTATTATTAAATGGCCCACAATCGATAAAAACTATTCCACGTATAAAAATTTCAGAGTTTCATGACAGAGCCTATTTTGCACAGCCCGGATATCCCGCCCCTTGCTACCTCAACAGCAGAGCTGCTCTTTGACGAGGTATCCCGGTATCTCAAGCCTGAAGATATAGCTTTACTCAAGAACGCCTATTTCTTTAGTCAGAAAGCACATACCGGTCAATTCAGAAAATCCGGTGAACCTTATATTTCTCATCCTGTTGCAGTCGCCAGGATACTCGGCGAACTGCATTTAGATGTGACAACACTCGCTGCCGCACTACTGCACGATGTAGTAGAAGATACCGGCATCCCAAAGGAAGAAATCAGCGAACGATTCGGCTCTTCTGCGGCTGAGCTTGTCGACGGGGTTTCCAAGCTTGCCCGGATCAAGTTCCAGACACAGGCGGATATGCAAGCGGAAAATTTCCGCAAGATGCTGCTGGCCATGGCACAAGATATACGAGTGATATTGATCAAGCTGGCGGATCGTCTGCACAATATGCGCACACTTGAGGTAATGTCTCAGGAAAAACGACACCGTATTGCACAGGAAACTCTGGAAATCTACGCGCCGATTGCGCATCGCCTGGGCCTGGAAAACATATACCAGGAGTTACAGGAACTGGGTTTTCGTTTTTCCTACCCACTCCGCTACAAGGTTTTGCTCAAGGCAATCAAGGCAGCAAGGGGTAATCGCCGGGAAATCGTTGGAAAAATTCTGGAAGCAACCAAGCAGCGTTTACAGGAAGCACAGCTGAACGCAACGGTAAGCGGTCGCGAGAAGCATGTATACAGCATCTACAAGAAAATGGTGGAAAAACATCTGCGTTTTTCAGATGTGCTAGATATTTATGGTTTTCGCGTCATTGTCAAAGATATTTCATCCTGCTACGTGGCACTTGGGACACTTCATGGTCTGTACAAACCCATCCCCGGAAAGTTTAAGGACTACATTGCTATTCCCAAACCGAACGGTTATCAGTCATTGCACAGTACACTGCTTGGTCCTTATGGGTTACCGATAGAAATTCAGATCCGCACACGTGAAATGCATCATATCGCCGAAGCCGGAGTGGCTTCGCACTGGCTTTATAAGGCCAAAGGCAGCGATACAACGACGGATGATTTATACATGAAGGCCAATCAGTGGATGAAAGGCTTGCTTGAAACCTTGAATGATTCCTCTGACTCCCTGGAGTTTCTGGAGCATCTTAAGGTTGATCTGTTTCCTGGAGAAATATATGTTTTTACGCCACAAAGTAAAATATTAACGTTACCACGCGGCGCCACCGTGGTGGATTTTGCCTACGCTGTGCATACTGATATCGGCAATTGTTGCGTAGCCGCCAGAATTAATGGTGAAATCGCACCGCTTCGCACACGTCTGAGAAGCGGGGATCGTGTAGAAATTATTACTGCACCTGCAGCCAAACCGAATCCTGTCTGGCTATCCTATGTTGCAACCGGCAGAGCACGTTCCAGTATTCGCTATTTTCTCAGAACAATTCAATACAACGAATCAATCAAGCTCGGAGAACGTCTGTTGAATCAGGCACTTCATTCCTTTGGCACAAATCCGGAAACAATTGAACCATCACAATGGGAAAGGCTGGTAAAGGAAAGCGGTGCAAAATCCAAAGAAGCCCTTCTGGCCGATATTGCTTTGGGAAAACAGCTGGCAGCAGTCATAGCCAAGCGTCTTGTTACGCCGACAAGTGAATCTGAATCAAACATTGACACCAACAATTCCATCACCATCCTCGGAACCGAGGGAATGGCCGTCAAATTCGCCCGGTGTTGCTACCCTATACCCGGTGATGGCATCGTTGGATTAATCAAAAAAGATCAGGGACTGGTTATCCATACGCAGGATTGTTCCGCAGTAACCAGAATCAAGGATCATAAAAACATGGACAACCAGCTGGATGTGGTCTGGGGCACAAATATTGACAGAACTTTTCCGGTCAGCATATTCACAACAGTAGTAAATAAAAGCGGGGTGTTAGCCAGAGTCACTGCTGAAATTGCTAAAGCCGACTCGAATATTGACGATATTACGCTGGAAAATGATAAAGATTACACCACGATGCGCTTTATCCTACAAGCCAAAGATCGGCAACATCTTGCACAGATTTTTCGCAAACTGAAGCATATTGGTGAAATAGTCAAAATGGGCCGTATCAGAAACCAGTAAATCAATTACGCCAAAAATGAGTGCTAATGACATGTTGCTTGATTTCACTTCTCCCGGAGCGATCCCCCCTGATCCTGTTGAGGAAACTCGACGAGTCGTTAACGAAATACAGACCAAAATGCAAGCGCTCGAAGCATTACTGGAGAATGAACAGGTAAAGGATGTGGCAGGATGGAAATTACTGGCAATGTTCTACCTGGCTACCGATCGAACCAATGATCTAGACAAGATCGAGAAACAGTACAAGAGTATTACAGGATCATCCCTGTCTGCCGGTCTGGAACAAAAATACGCAAAGTGGTTCAACAGAGGAGCAGCCATCAATACCCCGGTCGTATTTGAGATACCACAAAAAATCACGGCAGAAACATTACCCGATAGCGTGATCATTCAGCACAATGACAGTGCTTCGTACAGCATACTGCTTGATTTCTCTAAGGTGCAGGAAATCGATAACGAAGGACTTAAAAAACTTGCGAAACTTTTTTCTTCGCTCATTCAGAAAAAGAACAAACCAGAACTCAAGCAAATAGATCGCTTCATTACCTGCCTGCAAAACAAGGCAGAAGCAAATACCGGAACACGCCTGATATGGGATGTGCTGTTTGCTTACGCGCGCTTCCGGAACAACCGGGAAACTTTTGAGGAAAGCGCAATCAAGTTTGCAACGCTTTATGGAATCTCACCACCATCCTGGGAGTAAAGCGTAAAAGCTGTTACTGTTTTTTCCTTTCTTCACGAACTTTTTCAATGAGCTGATTAAGCGCTGAGATTGTATCCTGTGGAAGCCCGCCTGCTTTTCCGCTGGTTAAATACCTGCCATCAACCACCAGGACGGGTACTCCGGTAAGATGATATTGCCGCGTTATTTGTGCAGCTCTGTTTGCCTGATTCTGAACAGTGAACGAATTATAAGCGCTCATAAATTTATCCCGTTCAATTCCCTGTTTTTCAATCCAATCAAACAATACCGCCTCTTTCGATAAATCTATTTTTTCACGATGGATGGCATGATAGACCTTGGCA
>JACTML010000146.1 GCA_014584635.1 Nitrosomonas eutropha
GATCAGCCCCGCCATCCAGCATGCGGCACAACCAGTAAAGTGCAGCATCGGGAGAAGAGCCGCGAATAGATTTATGCAGCGCTGAAATCTGGTCATAAAATGCATCGCCACCTTTATCAAACCGGCGTACAGTGCGTGTCAGCACCCGGTTTAAATAATCTGCATTGATCTTTGGAGGGTTTTCAATTTCTGCTGCGTGCTGTATTTGCTCCAACAAGTTCAGCAGACGGCGTGCATCTCCATCAGCCTGTCCAATCAGTTGTTCAATCGCATCCGGGGTGAACTGTAAATGCGGTATTGCAATCTTGCCGGCGCGTTCAAATAACTGATGCAGTTCCTGACTGGATTGCAATACATATACCTGGGCGCGAGACAGCAGTGCACTGTTGACTTCAAATGAGGGATTTTCGGTGGTTGCACCGATGAATGTGATGAGCCCTTGTTCTACATGCGGCAAGAAAGCATCCTGCTGTGCTTTGTTAAAGCGGTGGACTTCATCCACGAACAGTAAGGTTGGCCGGCCCGTTTGCTGAAGTGTGATCTGTGCACGTTCAATTGCTTCCCGAATGTCCTTAACCCCTGACAGTACTGCAGAAATAGCAATGAATTCTGCATCGAATGTATGCGCCATGAGCCGTGCCAGTGTGGTTTTACCACTACCGGGCGGCCCCCAGAGAATCATGGAGTGTGGTTTGCCTGACTCAAAAATCAGGCGCAAAGGTTTACCGGAACCCAGCAGGTGAGATTGTCCAATGACATCATCCAGGGTTTGCGGACGCAGTTTTTCCGCCAGTGGGGCTGCCGGGCTGTGTTTGAAAAGATCAATCACTGATCACATCGACACCTTCCGGTGGTACGAACTGGAACAGATCAGGAGTCAGCATCGGGTTTTGTTCGGTTTCAGAAAAAATTAACCATGTCACCTGACCAAAGCTGTCGCGTAAAATCATTTCACGCAATTTTCCTGTTTGCGAGAAACCCAGCCTTATCAGCTCAAATGCATTCTCCTGATTCTTGGGAATCGCTTCCAGCCATTCCATTTCTCCCTGTGCGCCAATTTCCTGCAGATTGAAATCACGCTCGATCGTGTTGTTCCCTGCAAGCAGAGCCGCCGGAGTGCTGCCTAAAGTTTGATCAAGCTGATGTACTGTAACTTGCGCAAGATCCTGGTCATAAAACCACACCTTATCGCCATCGCCGACGATCAGTTGTTGATAAGGCTGATCGTATACCCAGCGAAATTTACCAGGGCGTTCAAACATCATGTTGCCGCTGGCTTTTTTAATAACCTGGAAATTTCTGTCGAGCAGCGTCTGGGAAAAATTTGCCCGAAAAGTAAGCGCCTTATTGACGAATGTTTTGAGACTTTCGACAGCATTTGCGCTTGCCGATATGGGAAACAGGCAGATGGATAACACGAAAAACAGCAGTAAACGGGGCATAGTTGTTTAGTCCCACATAGTGAATGATCTGTTTAGGAAACCTCTGCAAAACATTAGCGAGGAAGCGGAGTTATACGTAATAAGCAAGTATTCTGAGCCGCCTTTTAGCACAGAAATGGCAACGTAGGTAGTTTTGCAGAGGTTCCATGGGCTGACTGACTGGAAACGAGGGGTGTATGAGCCTGGCGTCATTTATTCATCTCGCGCGGGCGCCAGTACTTCCCGGTTACCGTTGCTTTGCATACTGGAAACAAGACCGGAACGTTCCATTTCTTCGATCAGCCGCGCTGCGCGGTTATAACCAATGCGCAACTGCCGCTGTACCAGGGAAATCGAGGCGCGCCGGGATTTGATCACGATACTGACCGCTTCATCATAAAGCGGATCCGACTCTCCGCCAGCAGATTTACTGTTAGTGCCGCCATTCTCATCAGCGTTGCCACCTTCTTCCCCGGCCTGAAGAACTTCTTCAACGTAATTTGCTTCGCCATGCTGCTTAAGGTGTTCCACCACTTTGTGAACTTCGTGATCCGCCACAAATGCACCATGTACACGTTGAGGATAACCGCTGCCCGGTGGAAGATAAAGCATATCCCCCTGCCCAAGCAAGGCTTCAGCGCCCGACTGGTCAAGAATGGTCCGGGAATCGATCTTGCTGGAAACCTGGAAAGCAATTCGCGTCGGAATATTGGCTTTGATCAGCCCGGTAATGACATCTACCGATGGGCGTTGTGTGGCAAGCAGCAGATGAATACCGGCTGCACGTGCTTTCTGGGCGAGCCGGGCAATCAGTTTTTCGACTTTTTTGCCTACAATCATCATCAGATCAGCAAGTTCATCGATTACCACCACAATCAACGGTATTTCTTCCAGCAATTCAGGAGAATCAGGCAACACGCTTAGCGGATTGGTCAGAGGCTCCTCGTTTTTTGCCGCTTCCCTTACTTTCTGGTTGTAACCGGCCAGATTACGTACACCCAATGCGGACATCAGCTTGTAACGCCGCTCCATCTCGGCTACGCACCAGTTAAGCGCATTGGCGGCATCGCGCATATCTGTGACGACCGGGGTCAGCAAATGTGGGATACCTTCGTAAACAGACAATTCCAGCATTTTGGGATCGATCAGAATCAGGCGAATATTATCCGAGGAAGCCTTGTAGACCAGACTTAGAATGATAGCGTTGATCGCTACGGATTTACCGGAACCAGTCGTGCCTGCCACCAGAGCGTGCGGCATCTTGGCAAGATCAGATACAACAGGGCGCCCGCTGATATCCTTGCCAAGCGCGATTGTCAGGGGAGAGGTGTTATCCGCGTAGACTTTGGATGCAAGAATTTCATGCAGACGGACCGTCTGTCGTTTGGGATTGGGAATTTCCAGCCCCATAACCGTTTTGCCCGGAATGGTTTCCACTACGCGAATACTGGCAACTGTCAGAGCACGCGCCAGATCCCGGACCAGATTGACGATTTGATTACCCTTGACTCCAACGGCCGGCTCAATTTCATAACGCGTGATAACCGGACCAGGATAAGCGGCTACCACTTTGACTTCCACACCAAACTCCATCAGTTTGCGCTCTATCAGGCGGGAAGTATGTTCCAGTTTGTCGCTGGATAGGACTTCAACATTATCCTGGGGCTCGTCCAGCAAATAAAGCGGCGGGAGAATGGCATCCGGCGTACTGGAAAATAATGGTGCCTGTTTTTCCTTGTTACTGCGCTGAGATTTGAGAATGGCAATCTCCGGCATTTCAATATGCAGCGGAGTTGACGGAGAGGGTGGTTTCCTGGTTTCGCCGGTTTGAAACCTTTGTTCATCGGATGAGGTTTTGCCCGCTCGGTGATCCATCCATTTAATGCATGCCTCACTGATAGAAAAACAGATCGCCTCGACTGCGCCTCCGATTTTTTCCGATAGGCGGACCCACGACAACCCGGAAAACAGGCTGAGTCCGATGGCGAAAATAATCATCAGAATCAGTGTTGCACCGGTAAAACCGAGCAGTAATGACAGCTGTTTGCTGAGTGTTTCTCCCAGTAAACCACCGGGAGTCAGCGGTAGTGATATCCGTAAGGTATGAAAGCGCAGTGCTTCAATGCCGCTGCTGGCAACCAGTAAGGTGATAAATCCGGTAAAGGACAGTATAAGAACGCGTGGATCGTATATGCTGGCGATATCAATGCGACGATACCCCCACCAGACGGTGGCAAAGAAAAATATGACCCACCACCATGCGGAAATACCAAAAAAATAGAGCATGAGATCTGCCAGCCATGCGCCCGCACTCCCCCCCGCGTTACTGATTTGCTGGATGGTCCCGCTATGCGACCAGCCTGGATCGGTACGGTCAAAGCTGATCAGGATGAGTGCAAGATAAAGTGCGATTCCACCCAAAGCCAGGGAAACCGCTTCGCGGAGCAGCCGGCTAGTTCTAGGAGGCAGGGGAGTGCTGGCGACTTTTTTCGCCATTGGTTTTTCAGCAAAACTCATGGGCACATCATTTGTAACTTTAAAATTCGGACCGGTTTATCAAACCGGCCCTGGTGTTTTCATATGCAGCTGAAGGAGTACTGCGATGGTGAAACAATTCATCTGCAAAACACGGTGCGTGACCATGCAGAATTGACACAGAGATTTCTTTGAAACAGCAATCAGTTTTTCGCAGCTTTAAGCAGTTCGATAATGTCAGGCTGTTTGGCAATATCCAGCACAGTTTTGTCAGTAGTCGTTTTTAATTGGGTATTTGCCCCTTTTTCCAGCAGGAGTTTGACGGTGTCGCTGTTTTCGTTCAATGCTGCCGACATCAAGGCAGTCATTCCATCCTTGTTTTGAAAATCGATGTTCGCTCCTTTTTCCAACAGTGCTTCAATAACCTGGTTTTGACCATTTTGTGCTGCCAGAATCAGCGCGGTAAAGTCGTTGGAAGCTTTCAGATCCGGCTGTGCACCGTGCTCCAGCAGTTTCTGGACAATAGGCAAGTGGCCTGAAAGAGCCGCCAAAATCAATGCGGAAGCGCCGTTGGCATCTTGCAGATCAATTTTGGCGCCCTTTGCCAGCAGCATATCAGCAATATCCGCATGATCATTCATGGCTGCCATCTGTAATGCTGTAGCCTGGGCGTCACTTTGCAGATCCGGTTGTGCCTGGTGATCAAGCAGAGATTTGGCGATACCGGTATAGCCTTTGGCAGCCGCGAACATAAGCGGGGTGAGTTTGTTCTTATCCTGAAGATTGGGGTTGGCGCCTTTTGCCAGCAGCATATCGACAACCTCCTGATGGCCATTTTTACTGGCCAGTAACAAAGGCGTGCCCCCCTGGATATTGGCCAGATCAACTGCAGCTTTTTGTTCCAGCAGCAGTTTAACGACATCGACATGGCCGGTCTGTGCCGCAACTGATAATGCTGTAAAACCTTCTGGAGATTGCAGATCTACCTTGATACCTTCCTTAAGCATTTTTTCAACATCTGGCAAATTGCCGGCTAAAGCAGCCTGGATAAAATCTGCATCCTTGTTATCGGTATCAGCAGCGTATGTGTAGGGAATTTGTGAGAGCAGAAACAGTATTGCCATGCCGGCCAGCCGGGATTGTTTCAACAGGGTAGAAAATAATGTGTTTTCCGTTGGTTTCATTTGAGTGGTGATGTGTTGTAAAAATTATGATTCAGTTGTTCAGCAGATTGAGTGCTTCGTCCCGAAAGACAGCTTGTTCAATAAGTTCTTGCTTTGGGTGGAAATGATTCAACAGTCAGCGGTTTCAATCGTACAGGCTTGTAATCCAGATGTTTATCCTTGCTGAAGAACAGTGAGTGTTTGAGCCATTTCTGGTCATCCCGGCCGGGAAAGTCATCGCGTGCATGTGCCCCGCGACTTTCATGGCGAGCTTCGGCTGCGATCATGGTGGCGACAGCCACTTCAATCAGGTTGTCCAGTTCAAGCGCTTCTACTCTGGCAGTGTTGAACACTCTGCTTTTATCCTGAATTTCAGTATGTTTCACTTGTTCAGCGATTTCATTGATTTTTTCCACACCTTCTTTCAGCACATCGGGAAAACGAAAGACACCACAGTGCGTTTGCATGGTTTTGCGCAGGGTTGCACTGGTTGTTGCAACGTTTTCCCCATCTTTTTGCGTATCCAGCCGTGCAAGCCGTGCCAGTGTCTGCTCTGCCGCATCTTGTGGAAGTGGTTTGTGATGACTGTTTTTGGCCAGATCTTCAATAATCTGGTTTCCGGCGGCGCGCCCGAATACAACGATATCCAGAAGCGAATTTGTGCCCAGCCGGTTCGCGCCGTGAACGGATACACAAGCACATTCACCGACTGCATAAAGTCCGGGTACGACTTCTTCCGGACTGGTTTTATAGGGTGCGACCACCTGTCCGTGGTAATTGGCAGGAATGCCACCCATCATGTAGTGTGCGGTTGGAACCACCGGAATCGGTGCTTCGACGGGATCGATATGTGCAAATCTGCGTGAGATTTCGCGAATGCCGGGAAGTTTGGATTGAATTGTTTCTGCGCCCAGGTGATCGAGTTTCAGCAGCAGATGGTCGGCATTGGGTCCGCATCCTCTTCCTTCCATCATTTCTATCATCATTGCGCGGGAGACAACATCCCGGCTGGCCAGATCCTTGGCATGAGGCGCATAGTGCTCCATAAAACGTTCACCTTTGGCATTTAGCAGATAGCCTCCTTCTCCGCGTACCGCCTCACTGATCAGCATGCCTGCGCCGTATACGCCTGTCGGGTGAAATTGCCAGAATTCCATGTCTTCCAGCGGAATGCCTGCGCGCGCGGCCATTCCCAGGCCGTCACCCGTATTGATAAGTGCATTGGTGCTGGCTTCAAAAATGCGGCAGGCACCACCGGTTGCCAATAGCGTTGCGCGTGCCTGCAAGATCATGATTTCACCGGTTTCCATTTCCAGAGCGGTGATACCAAGCACTTCACCTTCTGCATCGCGAATTAAATCCAGCCCCAGCCATTCCACAAAAAACTGGGTGTTGGAACTGACATTGCGCTGGTATAGCGTGTGCAGCATGGCATGACCGGTGCGATCAGCAACTGCACAGGAGCGACTGGCCTGTTCTTCTCCGTAGTGCAGGGATTGCCCACCAAACGGGCGCTGGTAGATTTTACCGTTTGTCAGTCTGTCAAAGGGCATGCCGAAATGTTCCAGTTCGTAGACGACTTCAGCAGCGTGGCGACACATGAATTCAATTGCATCCTGATCGCCGAGATAATCCGAGCCCTTGACGGTGTCGTACATATGCCATCGCCAGTCATCTTCAGTAATATTACCCAGTGCTGCGGCGATTCCCCCCTGTGCCGCAACAGTGTGTGAGCGGGTCGGAAAAACCTTGGATAAAACCGCAACCTTGAATCCGGCTTCGGAGAGCTG
>JACTML010000192.1 GCA_014584635.1 Nitrosomonas eutropha
TCCGTAGCGGTGTTTGAGGTATTCAATTACAGCCGGGGTAATCGACAAAATAATGATCGCGGCGATGACCAGTTTGAAATTCTTTTGTATGAGAGGAAGCTGCCCGAAATAAAATCCGGCATAAACAAATATCCCGACCCATAACGCTGCACCGATAATATTGTAAGCAAGAAAGGTGCGATAAGGCATAGTACCAATACCAGCTACAAATGGAGCAAAAGTACGGATGATGGGGATAAAGCGCGCAATAATAATCGTCTTGCCGCCATATTTAAGGTAGAAGTCATGTGTTTTATCCAAGTGCTCCTGTTTAAGAAAACGGAATTTCCCCGGGGTAAAAACCTTTAATCCGAACTCCTTGCCAATCCAGTAATTCACACTGTCGCCCAGAATACCCGCCAGACATAATCCGATAAACAAAATATGAGGATCAAGCTGAGATCCTGGCAAGGATGCTAATGATCCTGCAGCAAATAATAAAGAGTCTCCGGGCAGAAAAGGAAGCACTACCAGCCCGGTTTCGCAAAATATAATCAGGAAAAGAATGCCATTAACCCATGCTCCGTATTCTGAAACAAGCCCTTGCAGGTGGCTGTCAATGTGAATGATGAAATCAATAAGAAACATGGGCGGGAAGGATGGCGTTTACTGTAGAGATAAGCAGATCTGTAACAGTCAGTGTCAACAGCACTGCATCAGACTGCCGTGAATTTTAAAAACTTGTGCAAGAAAAAAGGCACTTGCCCAACTATGGCCAAGTGCCTGTATCTGGTAGGCCGTGCGCGATTCGAACGCGCGACCAACGGATTAAAAGTCCGCTGCTCTACCGGCTGAGCTAACGACCCGAAGGCGGCTTTATCGCCACAAGAAGAAAGTCGTCGCGTTATCTTGTCGAGGCGGCGTCTGCTCGGGTAGGTTGCATCTGTTATTTGTCATGGAGATTACCGCTATTTCAGAGATGGTACTAATGCTCCTCGCTGAGGCTATTGCCCTTTGTTGACTTCTGCAATATTGTGAATCTGCTGTAAGAATCTGCCCAATCTTTCACTGAAGAGCGCACTACGGCGTTAAAATTGGATTCAATATGCTCATATGCCTTCGGGTGTGCTTTGCTTTTTACCCGGTGCTGCTTCCTGTGCTTGGAATCTTGAGCAGGCTTTAAAAAGGTGTTCCGGTATTTTTTCTGATTTTAAACTTGATATTTCACCATGCTCTGGATTAAATCGTTACATATTGTTTCTATGGTGACCTGGTTTGCCGGGTTGTTTTATCTGCCAAGGCTGTTTGTTTACCATGCCATGTGTACAGATCAGGCCGGGATAGATCGCTTTAAAGTGATGGAGCGCAAGCTTTATTACGGCATTATGACGCCCGGCGGATTAATGACCATCATTTTGGGCACGTGGCTATGGCTGGGCTATGGTTTTTCCGGAGGATGGCTGCATACCAAGCTGGCGCTGGTTGTGCTGCTGATTGGCTACCATCTCTATTGTGGAAAGTTGCTGATCGATTTCAAGCATGACCGCAACCAGCATGGCCATGTTTACTATCGCTGGTTGAATGAACTGCCGGTGCTGGCGCTGTTTGCAATTGTTATTCTGGTTGTGGTCAAACCTTATTGACAGACAGGATAAACGGATACTCAGTCCTCTGCGATTAACTGATCCGGAAAGAGTGTATCGGTATAGCCGAATTTACGCAGATCGTTAATACGCATGGGATAAAGAATTCCGTTCAGATGATCACATTCATGTTGTACCACACGTGCGTGAAATCCTGTAACAATCCTGTCAACGGGCGCTCCATATGCATCGACACCTTGATAGCGCAGCCGGGTGTAACGGGGAACCAGTCCGCGCATTCCCGGGATACTTAAACAGCCTTCCCAGTCTTCCTCCATTTGTTCTGTCAACGGAGTGAGTACCGGATTAAGAAGTACAGTAAAGGGAACGCTTTCAGCATCGGGGTAGCGTTGAGAGTGTTCAACACCGAATATAACTACTTGCAGACTGACCCCGATCTGCGGAGCAGCCAGCCCGGCGCCGTTGAGTGCGGCCATTGTGTCCTGCATATCCTGTAGTAATTCCTTAAGCGCGGGCGTGTCCAGTTGTTCCACGCGTTGTGCAAGCTGCAACAGGCATGGATCTCCCATTTTCAGTACCGATTTAATCATCGTGATTCCTGACCAGTTGTTCCAGTATGTTTCTGACGTTTTTCATTGTATTTTCCAGTATTTTGTGTGCAGCCTGTAGCGGAATGGCCTGTGTGCTTTCTCCTTTTCCGGCTGCATGATTGGCAATGGCAGCAATGGTTGCATAAGAAATACCTAATTCTCTTGCAAGGATTGCCTCCGGCATGCCGGTCATCCCGACAATATCTGCGCCATCGCGTTCCAGACGATTAATTTCCGCAGCTGTTTCAAATCTTGGGCCCTGGGTTGCAGCGTAAACGCCGCCATCAATAACCGGTTCTCCTGTATCCCGGGCTGCTTTCAGGAGACAGGCTCGCGTAACAGGGCAATAGGGCTGTGTAAAATCGGTATTGGTGATGGTTGTATCTGATCGATTATGAAAAGTAGCTTCCCGGCCGTGCGTGTAATCAATGATCTGATCAGGGATAACGATTCTGCCGGGCTCCATATCTTTACGAATGCCTCCTACCGAAGTGACCGCTATAATCGTTTTGACTTGCAGCGTGTACAAGGCCCAGATGTTGGCACGATAGTTAACGGCGTGGGGGGGGATGGTAATACCGTGACCATGGCGGGACAGAAAAACAATTTCCTGTGTGCCGATCGTGCCAAAAATTAATGAGCCGGATGGTTCTCCGTAGGGAGTTCTGACGACCTGGCGATGCGTGACTTCCAAGCCGGCAAGTTTGTTCATGCGCCTGCCACCAATAATTGCAATCATGCTGATCCTGAAGTAATAAGCTATTTGTATGGTTTTATTATAACTGGCATATCGAATAATGCCCTAAGCGTACAAAAAGATAGCGGTGAAGATGATTGATCAGCCTTTTTATTGCCTGTCCGCTGAAATGTTCTGCAGCAATGATAACAACTGATCTTCATCGAGCACAGGAATACCCAGACTGATTGCTTTGGTGTACTTACTGCCCGGATCTGACCCGGCAATAACATAACTGGTAGCGGATGAAACACTACCGGTTACTTTACCGCCCTGTTGTTCGATTTTGTTTTTTGCCTGATCGCGTGTCATGGTGGATAAGGTTCCGGTCAAAACAAAAATTTTTCCGAAGACTGCTGAATTGATTTGTCCCGGTTGTTGTGCAGTATGATTTAAAGTTTCCCAGTGCAGCCCGCTTTCCAGCAGCTGTCGGATTATTTCCTGGTTATGTGTTTCAGAAAAAAAATCTGCAATACTTTGTGCAACCACCGGACCGATATCCGGGATTTGCTGTAACTGCTCAGTACTCATGGTCATTAATCTGTCGAGATCGCCCACCTGGCTGGCAAGCGCTTTGGCGGTTGTCTCCCCGACATGACGAATCCCCAGCGCGTAAATAAAGCGTGGCAAGGTGGTTTTTTTACTGTGTTCGATCGCGGTAATGAGATTGCGTGCAGATTTCTCAGCCATACGCTCCAGGCCGGAGAGCGTATCGACGTTCAGTCGGTATAAATCGGCAGGAGTATGAACCAGTTCGTTATCAATTAATTGGTCAATCAGTTTTTCTCCCAGACCATCAATATCCAGTGCGCGGCGTGAGGCAAAGTGCCAGATCGCCTGCTTGCGCTGAGCTGGGCAATATAACCCTCCCGTGCAACGGGTAACCGCCTCGTCCGGTAAACGGACTGCTTTGGATCCGCATATTGGACAATGATCCGGCATGATAAAGGGATGAGCGTGTGCGGGGCGTTGTTCCAGTATTGCGGCGACTACTTCCGGAATAACATCGCCCGCCCGCCGTATGATAACGGTGTCACCAATCATGATTTGTTTACGCTGTATTTCATCTTCATTATGTAACGTGGCATTGGTGACGGTTACTCCTCCAACGAATACCGGTGCCAGACGTGCTACCGGAGTCAGTGCACCGGTTCTTCCCACCTGGATTTCAATGGCCAGCAGTTTGGTACTGACTTCCTGTGCCGGGAATTTATGCGCGATAGCAAAACGGGGGGCACGTGAAACAAATCCGAGCGCTTCCTGTTGCGCCAAGTTATCCACTTTGTATACCACGCCATCGATTTCGTAGGATAGTGATGAACGCAAGGTCCCCATGTCACGGTAATAAGCTAATAGCCCATCCACACCTTTTGCCGCAACGCTTTGTTGTGCTACCAGAAAATGTTGTGACTTAAGGTAGTCGAGTATTTCGCTGTGTCTGGAAAAAGCAAACTGATCTTTATGGGAGTACACCGCATCGTAGGCAAAGAACGTGAGTTTGCGTGTGGCAGTGATACGGGAATCAAGCTGGCGTAATGAGCCGGCAGCAGCGTTACGCGGATTGACAAAAATTTTCTCGCCATTTTTTTGTTGCTGTTCATTGAGCCGTTCAAAATCTGTTTTCAACATAACGACTTCGCCACGTACTTCAAATGTACCGGTTACAGATGGTACTGGCAGGTGCAGGGGAATGGAGGGAATCGTGCGCAGGTTTAATGTAATGTCCTCCCCGGTGTAACCATCTCCCCGTGTGGCTCCTTTTGTCAGCATTCCATTTGTATAAACCAGGCTGACAGCCAATCCATCAAACTTGGGTTCAGCTGCATAATCAACCAGATCTGCTCCCAGTGCTTCACGAATACGTCGATCGAAAGCAATAACCTCTTCTTCTGTAAAAGCGTTGGTCAGCGACAACATGGGAGTCTGGTGGGAAAGCTGGGCAAAAGCTTTTAACGGCGGGGCGCCTACCCGCTGAGTGGGGGAATCCGGTGTGATCAGGTGCGGGTATTGTTGCTCCAGTTGTTGCAAGGTACGAAAAAGCGCATCGTAATCTGCATCCGGAATAACGGGCGCGTCCTGAACGTAATAGTGAAAATTGTGCGCTGCAATGGTTGAACGCAAGCTTTTCAGACGTTCTTCGATTGTTTTTTCAGATGCCATACCAGATTACCATTTTGAAAAAATAGAGCAGGGGAGGGCGGCAATTAAATAGTGAAAATATGCTGTGTAATAAGAGTTTCCGGGTTTTATAAACTTTGTGCAAGGCAGACTGTCTACTGGTAACCTGCACAGTTTCAGTGTCATCGTTGCAGCTGTTGTGTGAGCGCAGAGGGGCAAGGATAAAGAATTCTGCCCGAAAAGATTGTTTTACCAAGTTTGAAGATTACTCTTGCCATATTCCATGCGGTATTACTGATTCAGGTTACACTTATTTGCTTTACAGAAGATCCTTGAGAATTATTTTTTATAACAGGAGAAGTCATATGAATATCAGATTGACCGGATTATCAGTTCTTGTTGGTGCTTTGTTTGCCCTTCCTGCTGCCGCAACTGCCGTTTCTCCGGCAGCTGTAACGTTAACTCAACAGGGAGAAGCCGCTACGCTTGTTCAGGCACAAGCTCAGCAACACCAGGTGCAAAATAAAGAAAGGGAAGGTAAGGGCCAGGGATATTCAGGTGAATCAGGTCATGATGGCCACGATCATGGAGATCAGGCAAAACAGGAAAAAGGTAAAGGTAAGGGAAAAAACAAGGATAAAGGCAAAGAGGGGCATGATCATGGCGATAAGGAAAGCCATGGTCATCACCACAGCTATGCGCATAATGTTGCTGTGCAGGCAGAAGTCCTGGGGCTTTCCGATGAACAGCTCGGCAAAATCATACGTATTCATCTGAAAGAAGATCCCAAAGCACATGATCGTCTCAAAAAGAAAATGAAAGAAAGCATGAAAGCTTTTCGTAAAGCAGTTGCTCAACCTGCTGTTGATGAAGAAACGCTACGTAAACTGGGGCAGGAGCACATCGATAGCTTTAATGAAATGGTTGCCCATCATATCGAAGAGCGCAAAGCGGTTCGCAGTATATTGACGCCTGAACAGGTTGAAAAATTAAAAGATATAAAAATAGAGCATGACCATGACCATTAATCTGATCTGTAAAGGCTGATAACGGCAGCTGTAAAGTTGCTGATAGTAATTTTAGCGCCAGTGAAAGAACTTGTTTTACCGGAGTTCTTCGCTGGCGCTAATTAATCCTGGTTTTGCAGAGATTCCTCGGGCTGGATTACAGGTGATGTTGCGCGCTATGGCTATCTGGAATGTAAATTACCTATCGGTTCGGTAAGTCTGTTTCAGTTTTCGCTTGTGATCGCAGCTGGTTAATATGTTCTGTAAATGTGTCATTTTAGGCTCAGTAATGGTGCGAATTTCAGCATCGCGAGCGAGTATCTGCTGGATAAGGTCTATTTTTTTTTTCTGCTGAACTTCGCTTAATACTTTCCGGACAGGCTGTTCCATTAGCTGGCTGGCCAGGCGCTTGCAATTATGCTCCAGCGTTATCAACTCATCCCAGTCATTGTTTTTTGCCGCTTGCAGCATTTGATCGGTGATCGCCAGAATCGCTGTATATGCATTGATCATTTGTATGGCATCTCCGTTATCATCCGGTTGCTGTCCTGAAGAATCATTGAAATTCATACCATAGCACCCGTTTTAACTGTTTGTTCGAGTGTCATACTGACTGCTGTTTTTGTATCTTCTTTAGCTGTAGACTGCTTTCCAATGGCAGTCCAGGCTTCCTGTAATTCGCTAAGCAGCTGGCTGATTTCTTCAATAATGGCGGAATTATTCTGAATATTGGCGACAAGTAACCGGCTGGTCATGTAGTCGTAGAGTTGATCGAGTTGTATAGCTAATTCGCCTCCTGCTGTTTTATCCAGACTGGCTTTCAGACCGTGATCAATAATCATGATGGCCTTGGAGAGCATTTCTCCCTTGGCAGCAATCTTGTTCTGCTGCATATACAGGCGGCTGCAATCCAGCGCCTGCCGTGCACCTTCAAACAGCATTAGAATCAGTTTGTGTGGATCGGCGGATACCACCCCGGATTCAATTCCGATGCTTTGGTAATTTTTAATTGCTCGGCTGGGTGATTCTGTAAACATGATTAATTTGTCCTTTGAGGAAAAGATATTCGTTATTGATTGCTATCCGGAACAGTTATTTGTCACCAATCTTGGGTAAATTGGCCAATTGCTGCTGCAGGTAGTTGCTGGTTTGCGTCATACTGGCGATCATGGAGTCCAATGCTGTGAACTGTGCCAATAGGCGTTTTTC
>JACTML010000065.1 GCA_014584635.1 Nitrosomonas eutropha
GTTCCGATAACCAGCCCGGTACGAATACTTTTGAGCGACAAATACAGAACATCCTGACCCACCTTGTCTGTTCCCAGAACGTGGTAATGCGTGACTAACGCCATAACCGCACCACTCACAGCCAGAACAGCTGCCAGTGTAATCAATACGGCACGCCAGGGAGTTTCAGTGGCGCCGCGCCAGATTACAGTTTGCATCCGCGAAAATGAAATGCGGTAACGCCGTGCCTGCATCCCGCACAAACATGCGACCAATCCTGCCCAGATCAACACCCCCACTCCTGCTCCCGCAACAGATCGCCACCAGACATCGCTTGCCAGTTCTTTTTCCGGATCATGCAGATGTGCGCCGCCAAAGGTTAACCGGGCGAAATCCCATGCCTGCTCTCCTTCAGCAGTGACAATCATTTGTTTGGCGTAAAGATAGGCAGACAGAGGCGCGGAGTAGGTTTTTTCCACCTGCAAGCGCAGTGGCGCAGCCAGCAGGTCAAACAAACTGAGTACTTCAGCACTGTAGACCACCTCCCCGCTAGAGCGGGATTGTTCCATAGCCGGACGAAAATGGACTGTATCAAGCAGCCCGATCAGAACAAAACACAGCAGGATGGTAAGCGCGGACATTCCGCTGGGGCTGTGCATGACTTTGCGCCAGGAAGCCAGCACATGTTCATGCCGTCTGGCGTAAATACCCAAAACGATAGCTACTGCCAGCAGTAAATAAATCAGAGCATCTGTCCAGAGTATAACGGGAAGAAAAGTCATGATGACAAAGATCAGGTCCAGGCGGTAATAATGCGCTATTGTAGCGTAGTAGCGACAAACTGCTACAGCGGAGAAAAGAAAGTGAAGGGAGTGTGTTTCCGGCTTTGGTATTCAAGTTGATGATCGTAATACCGTAAATATAGCATCCAGCTGAATGTACGTTTGGCTTTCGAATGGTTTGTCTCCGCAGGAAACAACGCAAGCGGATTGCCATCCAAGAAATGACAAAAAAATATCCGGATTCACTAAAGTTTCGGAATAATTTGTCGTTAAACGAGCATAATATATATAAACATCTATTTTAAAAGGGATTCCGCCATGAAAATAAATCAAATACCTCCGGGACGCACAGAGCTTGCGGCCGGAGTGGCACATAAAAAGGTGGACAGAGCAGACAACAAAGCGAGTGCCGTTGATAAAACCGACAGTGTCCACATCAGTACATTGTCAGCGAGTGCTCAAACAGCGGATATTGGTAATGAAGCGATCAATGCCGCAAAAGTTGCCGAAATCAAACAAGCGATCAGTGAAGGACGTTTCAAGGTAAACCCTGATGTGGTTGCAGATCGTCTGCTGGAAACAGTAAAAGATCTGCTTCAAAACAAACATTCCACCTGAAATGAACGATAGCGCTCAATTAATCCCGCAAAAAGGTGACACACTGGAAGCTGTTTTGCAGCTTCAGCTGAAAAACACGCGTCTGTTTCTTGATCTTCTTGAGAATGAACAAGCGCTATTGACTTCAGGGCGCATTGACGATCTGGTATCGCTGGTTGCCGATAAGGATCGAGTTGTACAGCAGCTTGCGCAACTGGATACACAACTTAATGCAAACCTGACTGCGCTTGATTTTCCTGAGGGCGTTCAGGGGATAAAAGCCTGGATAGCTGCCAACCACCCGGAATCAGAAAATTTTTGCGATTGGGAAGAGCTGCTGAAGCTGACACATCTCGCCCGTCAGCTTAATCAAACCAATGCTAATATTATTTCCACCTGGTTGCAATACACGCGACAAACGCTCAACACGTTATACAGCGCAGCGGGACATACCACTCTTTACGATCCCAAAGGACAGGTGGCCTGATAATTTTTTGTGTACTCCATACATCGCATACTTCATCCTGCACACACCTGATTTCATAAACACACAACTACATTTGCAAAGATGTTTCACGTGAAACATTCCGATAATTTTCACGTTTGCCATTTTTGCTTCCTTCAGAATCCACTTGAGCTTGGTAGTGCAAAGCAACATTCAGCAACGCCAGCCGTGTGTTTACACCTGCCTGAGCAATTTCATATAAAATACAGCTGATTTTCAGGCAATCCAAGTATCGGCAGAGTGACCTGAACCCATTCAGATATACACCACCCAGGTAACTATTCATAGCCATGTATTTTTCAGGAAATTTTGACATCATCGTTGTTGGTGGCGGGCATGCCGGAACAGAGGCCGCTCTGGCAGCCGCGCGTACGGGTCAAAAAACATTACTTCTGACACAAAATCTGGATACATTGGGACAGATGTCGTGCAATCCATCGATTGGAGGGATTGGCAAAGGCCATCTGGTCAAGGAAATTGATGCATTGGGCGGTGCAATGGCCGCAGCGATTGACGAAGCGGGCATTCAGTTTCGTACGCTCAACTCAAGCAAAGGGCCCGCTGTTCGTGCGACACGTGCCCAGGCTGATCGTGTGTTGTACCGTCAGGCTATCCGCAAACGGCTGGAAGCACAGCCCGGTCTTGCGCTATTGCAATCGACTGTTGATGATTTGCTGTTGCAGGGAAACAGAATCACAGGGGTTGTGACACACCTCGGAATTGCTTTTTCAGCGCGTGCAGTGGTATTGACAGTCGGTACTTTTTTAGGTGGCCTGGCCCATGTCGGGGATCAGAATTTTCAGGCTGGCAGAGCAGGCGATCCTGCATCAATCCGACTGGCACACCGTTTGCGCGAAATGAGTTTATCAGTGGGACGACTCAAAACCGGGACCCCTCCTCGAATCGATGCGCGCACTATCAACTTTCAGGTGTTACGTGAACAACCAGGCGATGAACCGGTGCCTGTGTTTTCATTTTTAGGCGACATTGCACACCATCCACAGCAAGTGTCATGCTGGATGACGCGCACCAATGAAAAAACACACGACATCATTCGCACGAGATTGGATCGTTCGCCACTGTATACCGGGAAAATAGAAGGAATCGGACCACGCTACTGTCCGTCCATTGAAGACAAGGTGGTGCGGTTTTCTGACAGGGATTCGCACACTGTTTTTCTGGAACCGGAAGGACTGGAAACCAGCGAAATTTATCCAAATGGAATTTCCACAAGTCTGCCTTTTGATATCCAGGTGGAGCTGGTCCGTTCAATTGCCGGGCTTGAAAATGCCCATATCACTCGGCCTGGCTATGCAATTGAATACGATTACTTCGATCCGCGTGCACTTAAGAGATCTCTGGAAACAAAAGCAATCGACGGATTATTTTTTGCCGGCCAGATTAACGGCACAACTGGTTATGAAGAAGCTGCCGCGCAAGGCTTGCTGGCAGGCTTGAACGCCAGCCTGAAAATAAGAGAGCAGGAGCCCTGGTGCCCCAATCGCAGTGAAGCTTATCTGGGTGTACTTGTGGATGATCTGGTTACGCGTGGCGTAACGGAGCCCTATCGCATGTTTACCAGTCGCGCCGAATTCCGCTTGCAGTTAAGAGAAGATAATGCTGACATGCGACTGACTGAAACCGGTCATCAGCTGGGCTTGGTTGATGAAACACGCTGGCAGGCTTTTGTTGCCAAGCGAGCAGCTATTGAAGCTGAAAAAACACGGTTACAGCGGATTTGGGTGCCTTCCGGAAATCTGCACAAACTGCAAACAGCACAAACGTTTGAGCAGCAGCATGATCGCGCTTATTCGTTGTACGAGTTACTGCGGCGCCCGGGAATTGGTTATACAGAGCTGATGGCGCTGTCTGCTGCAGAACGGCCTGTGGTTAGTGATCAAGTCGTTCAGCAGGTGGAAATAGATGTTAAATATGAAGGCTATATAGAACGGCAAAAACAGGAAGTGCAGCGGCATATCCAGCAGGAAACCATGGTTTTGCCCAAAAATCTGGATTATAGTGCTGTGCGCGGACTTTCAAATGAAGTCAAGCAAAAACTGAATCAACATCAGCCGGAAACAATTGGTCAAGCAGCACGCATTTCCGGTGTTACGCCGGCGGCCATATCTTTATTGCTGGTCCATCTGAAGCGTGGTATGGCACGCCAGGCAGCCAAACAGGAAAAAACACATGAATCTGGAAAAACAGTTGCATGATGGCTTAAAGGCAATTCCAGGGCTATCATCTGTTGACATAGCGCACTTAAGCAGTCAGCTATCGCGCTACATCACGCTCATCACAAAGTGGAACAGTACGCATAATCTGACTTCGGTAAGAAATCCCGAATCAATGATTACCCGTCATATGCTGGACAGTCTGGTTGTATTACCACATATCAGCGGACCGAATATCGCTGATGTTGGCAGTGGTGCCGGTTTGCCGGGCATTCCAATAGCATTGGCACGTCCGGACTGGCAGGTGACCCTGGTGGAAAGCAACCAGAAGAAAGCCGCTTTTCTGCAACAGACAGTGGTTGAACTGGGACTACAGAACGTCACGATCAAACAAGAACGTATCGAAAAAATAAAACCGGAAAACAAGATAAATACCGTTATTTCACGCGCATTTTCCAGTCTTGAACGCTTTATGCGTTTATCAAAACATCTGTGTGCGCAGAATGCGGAGCGCTGTCGCTTTGTGGCAATGAAAGGGGCGTTCCCGGATATGGAATTAATGCAACTCCCTCCGGAATTTCCTGTTGAGCACATTGTTCCCGTGACCGTTCCCGGTCTGCGCGCCAAGCGTCATCTGGTTATCATGCGGTGTCATTCCGAATAATGGCAAGTGCGCTCCGGTGTTTCGGGATAACAACATAATTTAATGGCCAAAGTACTCGCTATCGCCAACCAGAAGGGAGGAGTAGGCAAGACAACAACCAGTATCAATCTGGCTGCCAGTCTGGCAAATGCCGGTAAACGCGTGCTGCTGATTGATCTGGACCCGCAGGGTAACACCACTATGGGAAGTGGCGTCGATAAACGTTTGCTGGATCATACTGTTTATCACGTGTTGCTGGGTGAAAAGACCGCTTCCGAAGTTCGCCTGCCGACACATCCGGGAAAGTACGACCTGCTTCCGGCCAATCAGGAACTGGCAGGAGCAGAGGTGGAAATGGTAGCGTTGGAGCGACGCGAATCCCGGCTAAAGGAAGCTTTGCTGGCGATACAATCAGACTACGATTTCATTCTGATCGATTGCCCTCCTGCGCTTAACTTATTGACATTAAACGGATTATGCGCGGCACATGCTGTCATCATTCCCATGCAGTGCGAATATTACGCACTGGAAGGCCTGAGTGATCTGGTCAATACTATCAAACGTGTACGCACAAGTTTTAACCCTCTTATCCGGATAGAAGGTCTGCTGCGAACCATGTTTGATCCGCGCAATCTGCTGGCGCAGCAGGTATCCGACCAATTAAAACAACACTTTGGCAACAAGGTTTATCAGACCATTATTCCTCGCAATATCCGGTTGGCAGAAGCCCCCGGATTTGGACTACCGGTGCTTTATCACGACCGCCAATCCCGAGGGGCCCGCGCTTACCTTGAACTAGCCAGCGAAATTTTGGCAACGGCGACTTAGTTAGCAAGGCAGTCAGCCCAAGGCAAAAGTTAGTGAAGAAGCATAATAAATGAGTACGCTGCGCCGGCTTTTAACGCAGAAATGGCAACGCAGACAGTTTTGCAAAGGCTCTCTAAGTGAAAGCCTGCAGATATTTTTAATCAGGTACCGTAATTATGGCAAAACCTAAAGGGTTGGGGCGCGGTCTGGATGCGCTACTGGCGGATAATTCCCAGGAAATGGATACATTGCAGAACCTTGCCGTGGATTTATTGCAAACCGGCAAGTACCAGCCACGAACAAGAATGGATGAAACATCCCTGCACGATCTGGCAGAATCGATCAAATCGCAGGGAGTTATGCAACCTTTGCTGGTACGCCCGCTGGTGACAGGCGGCTATGAAATCATTGCCGGAGAACGTCGCTGGCGAGCTGCCCAGATCGCTGGACTGGAGCATATTCCCGCCATTGTGCGCGAGATTCCGGATGAATCTGCGCTTGCGCTTTCGCTGATCGAAAATATTCAGCGTGAAGATCTGAATCCTCTGGAAGTAGCAGCCGGTATCCAACGCCTGATCGATGAATTCGGCATGACGCATCAAACAGCCGGTCAGGCACTGGGTTATTCGCGCAGTGCTGTTTCAAATTTACTGCGTCTGCTTAATCTGGCTGCGCCAATTCAGGATTTAATCATGCAGGGCAAAATAGATATGGGACACGGGCGCGCCCTGCTCGCGCTGGATGCCGGAAAACAGCTGGAAATTGCGCATCTGATCATGCAAAAGCAGCTATCTGTGCGAGAAACCGAAAATTTGCTCAGACGCATGAATCAAATACCTCCTGTTAGAAAGCGGGTTTCTCCAGATCGGGATTTACTCCGCTTGCAGGAAGATATGTCTGCCCGTCTGGGCGCCAATGTCGTCATCAGGCA
>JACTML010000003.1 GCA_014584635.1 Nitrosomonas eutropha
CATCACGCTGATTGGCGTTTTGGAATATGCCAATCTCTTTACCCCCGGAGAAAGCCCGGCGCTGAACATGCTGGAGCGAGTTCGGGCATTGTTGAAGCCTGATGGGAAACTGATCATCGCTATCGAGAACCAGTTGGGGCTGAAATACTTTGCTGGCGCACCCGAAGATCATCTCGGACAACCGATGTACGGGATAGAAGGACGCTACCGTAACGATCAGCCACAAACATTCGGGCGTAAAGAACTTTCTTCTTTGATAAAAAAAGCAGGCTTTAATACCGCCGAATTCCTTGCACCCTTTCCCGATTACAAGCTGCCGGTTTCTATTATTACGGAACACGGCTTTTCAAGTGATGTATTCGACGCATCCGCGTTGGCCTATCAAAGCGTGCGCCGAGATCCGCAACTGCCACCGATTCTAACGTTCTCACCTGAGCTGGTTTGGCCAACCTTGGTACACAACGGCCTTGCTCTGGAATTATCGAACTCTTTTCTCGTTGTGGCTGGTAATGCCAATGAGCAGGTATTTGATCCGATAATCCTTGCCTGGCACTTCACAACGGAGCGGTTGAAGGAGTTCTGCAAAGAAACTCTGTTTTTGAAAGCGAAAGAAGGGAAAATTGAGGTCCGATATCGGTTGCTGGCGCCAGAGTCTAACACCGGCCATAATGCATCGTTGAAATTTGATATCCCCGATGTGGAGGAATATATCTTTGGTACGCCTTTATCTCAAGAATTGATTTCTATTGTTAGCCGAGATGGATGGTGTATTGAGGAAGTCGCGGCATTTATGATGCGCTATTTGAATATTGTCGTTTCATTTGCTGGTATGCAAGGATATTCACAAAATATTCTTTCTCCTGCTACTTTGTTGCCGGGGTATCTTTTTGATGCTATTCCGCAAAACATTATGATCACTTCTGAAGGGTCATGGCGATTAATCGATAAAGAGTGGGCACTGAATCAGGATATACCTGTCGGTTATTTGGTTTTCAAGGCGATTATTCAACTATTAAATTCGGTAACCCGCGTGGGCCTCATGGAAAATGGTAGCAATTTGAGTGTGATCGAATTGTTGATCAGTATTTATGATGCGATGGGATTCTCGCAAAGCGAAAGCGAAATTAAATCGTATATAAGCTTGGATGCGACCGTATATGCTGCTGTTATGGGTGGACCTTTAAACCTTCATCAGACACTGGAATCCCTGCACTCCCCGTTAAAACCAGAAACACTGGCTAAACAACTTGAGCGTACTGAACAGGCAAAAGCTATAGCGGAAGAGCTGGCGTATTCACGCCTTGCTGAGCTTGAGCGTACTGAGCAGGCAAAAGCTATAGCAGAAGAGTTGGCGTATTCACGCCTTGCCAAACTTGAGCAGCTCCGGACTTCAAAAGGATATAAATTGTTAACAATATTACGTATGGTTCCAAAAATCGGGGAATAGAAGTATTGGAACTTATTTGGTCTGTTGAATCCTTTATTGTTAAGGAGAGTGTGCTGCTGGACCCGGTTAAGTTTCTCATGAAAAGTAAATGATTACACAGAGATTATTGTGGACAGTAGTAAGCATTGGAGTTGTAGATGATTAAAAAATGCTCAAGTAGCTCGGTATTGTTCAAGTGCAGCTTGTATCCTATTCATTTTGGAAAATTCGGATTTCTTTTTGGAAAGGTGTAATTTGTCTTTTACATGGAATGAACAATCTGTAGATGCTTCCTTGAAGGCAGTTAAAAATCAAGGGATCGAATGGTCGGTTGATCGTTTTGTTCTAGCTGAAGGCGTGATATCGGCAAGCGGTTGGTGCGGAAGTATCCGCGGTCAAGTAATATCTGAATTGAATATCTTGCTGGTTTTTGCAGACGAGGAAGAAGAGAAGGTTGCACTAGAGACGGGTAAGAGTCGCCTGGATGTATTGGCCTTATATCCAGTATTAGGCAGATATTCCGGCTTCTTTGTACATAGAGGAATCAGACGTCGGGATAAACCTGTGTCGGTAAGTTTATCCATGACACTTGAAGATGGTTTGTACTTGCGAGCACCAATTCCTTACTATGCTGATGTTCGGCACAGGGAAAAAGCGGTATTGAAACTGGCTTTGCTGCGTCATTATGCAGATCGCCTTTTTTTTCATTTTGCAAGAGGCAACTGGCGCTTGATCTGGAACCGGTTGCTCCAACATGTACCGGCTTTGATGGCCACCCGTGTGGGAAACAAGACATTGGTCGAGATTCTTACCAATCTACCGGGTGACATGGTATTGATTGTGGATCATGCCTTGGGGGGAGGGGCCAATTATTATCGGGAGAAGCGGGTAAGTATTTTGCTTGAGCAAGGACGTACTGTGTTGCTCTGGCAATTTTCTCCGGTCACCTTGAGTTTCCAGTTGCAAATATTCCGGCCAGAGGAGAGGTCTGAGCTTTTTCAGGTGGAGCGGGAAGCTTGGGTAGAATTAGCAGATTGTAGCCAGATTACCGAGGTGATTTTCAATAACTGCGTATCGTATCCTGACCCAGAACAGGTACCGGATATGTTTGCAGCTTTCTTGGGACATAAGCGGGTACGTTTTACCTTCCTGGTACATGATTTTTTTTCCGTTTGCCCTTCTCATTTCCTTTTGGATTACAGAAGAAAGCATTGTGGCATTCCTGATATTGAGGTATGTAGGGCTTGTCTTCCTCATATTGAGGATGGGTTAGTCAGTATGTATCAGTCGCGCGATATTGATTTGTGGCGTGCCCGTTGGGGGAGCGTGCTGGAAAAGGCGGATGAGGTAGTTTGTTTTTCTGAAAATACACGGGGTTTGTTATTACGTGCCTATCCTCGTTTGTCCAATAGAGTAATTACGGTAAAGCCTCATAGTGTGGCTTATTTGAATGGTAATTACCGTTATCCCGTTGCTAGAGAACCTCTCAAGGTTGCAGTGGTGGGTGATATCAATTTCCACAAAGGCAGCGAAGTATTTGTAACGTTGGTAGAGGCAGCTCGACATCAAAACATTGCCATGGAATTTTTGGTCGTGGGTACTCTAAATGCTAATAGTAAGCCTGGTGGTATCGAAGAAACGGGGCCATACCAACGAGATGAACTGGGAGATATTCTGACCCAGCATCAGGTTCACATGGGTTTAATGTTATCCATTTGTCCGGAAACTTTCTCTTATGTGACTCATGAATTAATTAAGCTCCAGGTTCCTCTGTTTTCCTTTGCTATCGGTGCTCAGGGTAATGCAGTGAGTGCTTATGAATTGGGTTTTGTTCATCCGTTGGTTGAGAGTATGGAGCTTCTGTCCATTCTGCTGGAATTTAAAGAACGTTTGGATACAATGCTTCTAGGAAAAGAAGCATGTCATCAGTGAGATTCCAGAATCTGGATAAGCTGCGAGGTTTTGCAGCAATGAGCGTACTGGTTTACCACGTGATTGAGATCATGAACTGGACGGATTTTCCAACCCAAGGGGTAAATGTCTGGTGGCGAATTGGCTGGATGGGAGTAAATCTATTTTTTGTTCTGAGTGGATTTGTAATCTATTTCAGTGCGTACACCCTTAAGGAAAGATATGGTCAGTCATGGGGACGGGTTTATGCGACACATCGCTTTGCCAGGATTGCTCCCCTGTATTTTCTGACTTTGCTTGTTTTTTCAGTCCTGGTTCTGCCTGCCTTGTTGTTTATTCCCCCTGTTGATCTTGCATTGCAATTTTTCACCCATGTCTTCTTTGTACATAATCTATTGCCCTCCACGCAAGGAGCAATCAATGGGGTCAACTGGAGTATTGGGGTGGAGATGCAATTCTATGTATTTGTTTTTCTGTGTCTTGGCTGGCTTCATCGGGTATCCATAGGTCGAGTTCTGATTGTGCTATGCAGCGTAGCGTGTTTCTGGAAAGCGGCTGTTTTTTTATTTTTTCCTGCAGATCAGCGTTGGTTTCTGATGACCCAGTTACCCGGCACGCTGGATGAATTTGCATTTGGTATAGCTGCGTGCAAGTTAATCCTTGAGCAGAAGCTTGCCATTGCTCCTACATGGATGCATCGCTGGTGGCGAGTAATTCTGGCGATTGCCAGTCTTTGGCTGATGTTCACCATTTTCTGGATGGAAGGCGATTATTGGAATTCTCCATGGATGGTTATTTTTTTCAGAACACTGATGGCTTTTTCAGGGGCTACCTTGATTCTTGCGGTTATTACTATCCCTGAACATTGGTGGATGGCGTCATCAAAGCCCTTTGATTACCTTGGGAAGATCAGTTATGGCGTTTATTTGTGGCATCTACCGGTCATTTTATCCTTGAAGACATTAGGTCTGGCTACAGGAGTACCCTATTTGACTGCTGTAGTTGTTGGCACTTTGCTGCTGGCAGCATTTTCCTATCATATGTTGGAGAGTCCGTGGATTGAACGTGCCCGTAAGGCCGGTTGATCTTTGTTCGATTAGATAGTTTGGAAGTATTTATGAAAAAACTGCATATCTTCACAAGTGCTGCATGTAACTATATTCCCAAGGTGCGAATGTTATTCCGTTCCTTGCGGGAGCACCATCCAGAGGCAGTGCTGCATCTGGCTTTGGCCGATGAGCGGACTTCGTTACTGAATCTGGAAAAAGAACCTTTCGATGAAGTAATGACTGTTGCTGACTTAGAGATTCCTGAGTGGCGTCCATGGGCTTTTTGCCATTCTATCGTTGAGTTAGCGACAGCCATTAAACCTTTCTGTTTGAAAAAATTGCTGGAGCGAGAGGACTGTGGCCAAGTGCTTTATTTGGATCCAGATATGGTGGTTTTCTCGCGCTTGGACGATATCGTGACTTCCCTGCAGGAGGCGAATCTGGTACTAACACCACATCAAACTGAGCCTGAAGCGACTTTATCTGCCATCATGGATAATGAGATCTGCAGTCTCAAGCACGGAGTGTATAACCTAGGGTTTGTGGGTGTCGCTAATACACCGGAAGGATACCGTTTTGCAGCTTGGTGGGCCAGTCGCGTCTATCACTTCTGCCGTAGTGAAATTCATAATGGTTTATTTACTGATCAACGCTGGATCGATTTGGTGCCGGCATTCTTTGATGGAGTAGCGATTTCTCGCTCACCGCGACATAACGTAGCAACTTGGAATCTGACGACTCGCACCCTATCTCGTTCGGAGAATGGACAATATCTTGTCGATGGTGAACCTTTAGGCTTTTATCATTTCACTGGTTTTGATAGTGGTGCGCATCGGATCATGGCAAATCGAAACGCTGCGGGCAATGATGCTGTGGAGAATTTAGTGAACTGGTATGACGATAGTATATTTGATTTGGCTCGAGACCCTCTTTCTCAGGTACCTTGGGCTTACGGTGCTTATAGTGATGGTAGTGCCATTACTCGGGTACATCGTTTCATCTATCGAGAGCGGGTGGATTTGCAGCGTGCCTATCCTGATCCTTTTGTTGTAAGCGCCCATGATGGATTTCTAGGTTGGGCATCACGGCAGGGACCGAAAGAATATCCTGCTCTATTTGATAATAAAACTTCTGATACTACTATGATGGAGATGTCGCGGAATTTGACTCCTGGTTTTCGTCTGCATTTGGAGATAGAACAAGGTAGCAGTGGAGGAGTGAAGAGTTTGCTGCGCCAGTCATTGCGTAATCCAGCTTTAGGTGTCGTTCTGGCGAAGCGTGCTATAGGAATTTTACGTCGTGAAGGCTATGGTGGTATCAAGCGTCGTTTGGAACAGAGCAAGTTAATCTAGTTGTGTGTCTTCCTTGTAGAAACAGCTTGACTCAATCCACGCCCAGAAATACAGGAACTGGCATTTATATGTATCCGGTGACGGTTCACAAGATTCCACACAGGATATTTTGCATACTTTTGAGGTAAAGACGGATCGGCTTCGTATTTTTCAGGGACTAAAAAACGGATTCTGCCAAAATTTCCTGCCTCTGATTTGCGATAGTTCAATCAAGGCCGATTTGTCTGACCAGGATGATATCTGGTGTGAAAATAAACTCTCGTGCGCTGTTACGGCGTTGCTTGGTATTTCCTGAGAAACCCCGGCGCTTTACTGCTCTCGAACAAAGTTAGTTGATGAGAGGAATAATGAAATAGGCTTATCACCCTTATTTAAACGTACCCCGGTTTTCGTAACGTACTTGTGCAAAACATAGGGAGTGGTAACACCATGGTGTTTAACCATGCAACCAGGAGACTCATGCTGGAGGTAGGCTCGGGTATCAATCCTGTTGTGCATGACTGGTTTCTATATATGGTAATCAGCGGTTGCGGTGGTATCGTGATTTATGATTTGGGTCCCAGTCTGCGGTATCGTCAGCATACTGCCAACTTGATAGGAGCGAACACAGGGTTTATTGCCAGGTTAAAACGCTTTGGCCTGATGTTGTTCGGAATGCACAGGCGGTGGAATA
>JACTML010000195.1 GCA_014584635.1 Nitrosomonas eutropha
CCCCGCAGAGGATACATACAGCAGAAAAGCGCAGCGCAAGCAATTTGAGCAAAGTGAGCGCGATGATCCTTTGTTGCTGAACCGCTTTGAGAAACTGCTTACCTGGTCAGAAATGGTTAATGTCAACCGGCCAGTGGAAGACGATGAGGAATCTTCTGCGCGCCAGGTAGCCGATGAGACAGAAGAAATCGCTGTGACTACGCACCAACGCCACGCGGCAACTGTGCTGAAATTTGATCTTGATCTGGCACCGGAAGATACCGATCCAACCCGCCTGCTGGCACAGCTGACTTATCCGGAATGGGATTATCGTCGCAAGCGTTATCACGCTGATCATTGCCGGGTATTGTGCCAAACCGCTGCGGAAACAGGGGAACAATGGATACCTGATGACCATGCCCGGAAGCAGTTTCGCCGTATTCGTCGTCAGCTTGAAGCGCTGCGTCCCCACCGGGAAATAGTGCGCGGTCAACCGGATGGCCCGGAACTGGATCTGGATGCATTTGTACGCGCTCAAGCCGATCTGCTGGCCCAAGGCAGCGCTTCAAATCGATTCTATCTTGCTGCACATGAGCAAATCCCAAATCCGGGATTTGGCAGTTGCGGTGCTGATGGATGTTTCGCTATCCACCGATAGCTGGATCAACGAGCGACGTGTGCTGGAGATTGAAAAAGAAGCGTTGATTGCACTGGCTATTGGCATTGCTGCCTGCCGCGATCGTTTTTCCATCCACACCTTCACTTCCCGAAAACGTCAGTTTGTGCAAATCACCACTATCAAGGATTTCGATGAATCTTTCAGCAGTCAAACGCTGCGCCGCATTACTGCACTCCGTCCCGGTTATTACACGCGCATGGGGGCAGCGTTACGTCACGTCAGCCAATTATTGGCGCAGCAGCCGGAACGCCATCGTCTTATTGTGCTGCTGACTGATGGCAAACCGAATGATCTGGATCACTACGAAGGGCGTTATGGTGTCGAAGATACCCGCCAGGCAGTCATGGAAGCGCGCCGACAAGGATTAAAACTGTTTGGCGTCACCATTGATCAACACGCGCAAGATTACTTTCCCTATTTGTTTGGTCGTGGTGGTTACGCCATTATCAACCGGCCGGAACGACTGATTGAAGTGATTCCGGCGCTCTATCGGCAACTGACTGGCTGATCCGGTTATCTGTTTGTCGAAAACCCATCATATCTCACTGCCCCAGCAGTCGTTTGACGGTATCCAGCAGCAATTCATTGTCAGGATGTTTTGTCAGTGCCGCCCGCCAGATTTTTTCAGCATCCTGTCTGGCGCCGGATATCCAGAGCAATTCTCCGTAATGCGCGGCAATTTCCGGGTCAGAACGCGTGTCAAAAGCAAGTTTGATATATTTGATTCCCTTTCTGGGATTGCCCATCCGGTAATACACCCAGCCCAGGCTATCCAGAATGTAGGGATCGTCAGGAGAAAGCTCGATCGCTTTCTGAATTAACGCCAGCGCTTCCGGAAGCTGCTCGCCACGCTCGGCCAGGCTGTATCCCAGCGCATTATAGGCATGGGCATTGTCCGGTTTAAGTTGAATCAGTTTACGCAGATCACGTTCCAGCACATCCGGTTTGCCGATTTTATCCGCCATCAGGGCGCGATCGTAGAGCAGCTCCACCTGTTCCGGATATTTCCGGAGATAGGCATCCAGCAGGTCATACGCTCCCCGGAAATCATCATGATCCCGCAATAATTGTGCCTCGGAGATTAACAGCTGCGTTCGCTGCTGCTGATCCGAAATCTGAACCGTTTTCAAATAACGCCTGGCAGCCGGCACACCATCCCGCTTCGCCAGCAAAAAAGCATAGCGTACTTGCGCCGGAAGGTAGCGATCTCCATTCGTCACATTCCGGTAAGCATCCATTGCTTTTGCATCCTGCTGCGAAAGTTCGTAGATACGTCCCAGATTGAAATAAACCGCGCCGGTATCTTCGAATCCCAGTTGCAGGGCGCGTTTGAAATATTTCTCGGCATTTCCCAGATCATCCAGCTCCGCAGATAAAAGACCGATTGCCAGCGCAATATCCGGATTGGATGGATTGGCCTGTTCCAGCGCCTGAAACTGCTCCCGCCCCTGATCAAACTCTTTTTCTTCCATCAGCATGCGAATATAGGCGATTCGCATATCATTGGCTCCGGGAAACCGGTCAAGGTATTGACTGTAGAAAGAAAATGCCCTGTTTTTATCAATTTTCTGCAGAATTTGTCCCTGATGTACCGCAGCCATTTCCCACTCAGGGCGCAGTTTGAGTGCCTGGCTCATCGCTTCTGACGCGAGTTTGAACTGATCCGCCGTCCATGCCGCCTGAGAAACAGCAAAATGGGCCTCCGGCAGATCGGGATAGGGAGCAGCCAGTTTGCGGATAAGCTTCAGTACAGCGCCTTTGTCCGCGTGATGGGCCAGAAGTTTATTGAGCTGCATAAAAGCCTTGTCAACATTTTCCGGTTCCAGCGCGAGTAACCGTTCAATATGCGGACGTACTTTATCCAGCTTATCTGTCGCAACAAACAGTGCCACCGCTGCCTGATGCGCCTGAATAGATTCCGGTTCCAGCGTTGCCCATAAATCAATGGCTTCCTGCGCTTCGTCAAAACGACGCGCCCGTAACGCAATATCCGTTGCATGTTCTGCGATCTGCGGATCACGTGTTTCCCTGGCCATACGGATAAAACTTTCTGCAGCAACATTCGGCTGATTCCGCTGCAGGGCTATTTCTCCCTGCAGAAAATCAAACAGCAGATCGGCGGTAAGTTCGGTAGCAGGCGGCTTTATCGGGACTCCAGGATCACTTGCAAGATCGTTTCCCACTTTGGGAAGCTGGGTACATCCCGCCGTTCCCAGCAACACTGTCAACAATATCGTCAAAATAACATTCATTTCATATCAGCCTTCAGCAATCATTTATCTGTCAGGATCTCAAACAATACATCCGGTTCATGTAATTACGGCAATTGGGCCTGCTTCCCTATCCCTATTATTCATTTCAATAAAGGAACCTCCGCAAAACTATCTGCGTTGCCATTTCTGCGTTAAAAATCGGCTCAAAATGCTCATTTATTCCGTATAAATTCCGCTTTTTCTCCGATTTTTGCCTTGAACTGACTGCCTCGCTAACATTTTGCAGAGGTTCCCAAGATACCGGACAGGCTCTCAGAGTTGCCTCTAAAAATCATCATTGACCAATCGGCCGTTCCACCGGGTTTCGGGAAAGCTGACGAATCCCTGTATCCGGAGCAGATTGATTCTGCGAAAGTGGATCAAAGGAAGCTGCTGGAAATTGCGGCGTCAGAACAGTGCCACCCAGGTTGTTTTCCTGATCACCGGTTTGTTGCATTCCCTGCCCGCCAGCAGGCGTAAATTTCCAGCTCTGATAACTCTCAGCACTTTCAAAAGCGGCATATTCAGCCGGAAAATTGGCCTGCTTGATCGGCTTGTCCGTCGAAAGGCTGTAAACGCCTGTAATTCCTCCATCTTCCTGCCTGATCAACCCCCAGTCACGGCTGTTGGTCAGTGGGTCATTGTAAATTTTTCTGAGATGCCGTTTGATCCCCGGAAGCCGTTCGTCTTTCAGCAACTGTTCCAGCGATTCCGGATAACGTCCGCCTCCTTCCACTGCTGTTTGAGAAGCATTGTAATAGGATTCAATTGCCTGCCTGAACTGATCTCCTGCGAATAACAGTTCCTGTTCCTTTTCCCGCCTGACCTCTGTCTGCCAGACCAGCCCGGCTGCAGCCAGCATAACGCCCGTCAGCATAACAGCAAACAGCATCCAGATATAAATATATCCCCGTTCTTTTCCGGTCTGTTTTATCACCATTTTTCATAAAATGTTCCGTCGAGTGCCTGTTTATCAGAAGTGGTATGAACATCAAATACCCCATCCATTTCAGGATCAGGCGGGGGCAATTCCACCCAGACATCCTCTTCCGTGATGGGATCAACCGGCACCGCGCGAATATAACGATCTTCCGCCAATTGATTCAAACTATCCGGATAGCGGCCGGTATCGGCATGATACTTATCGATGGCATCACGTAAAATGCTCAGATTCTGCTTGAGCACAGCTTCCCTGGCACGATCCACAGACGTAAAGTAACGCGGCGATACAATTGTCAGCAGAAGGGCAATAATCGCCATGACCACCAGCAGCTCAATCAGCGTAAAGCCACGCTTCTGAAGTTTAGCGATGTATTTCACCACTGATTGTAGGGGATTCCATTGAGCCCCACCTTGTCCGACAACGAATAAATATCGTAAACATCTTTTCCTTCCTCCGGATCATCTGGCGGGCTGGCATAACTGCGTTTCCCCCAAGTTTGCGCTGCCGGTGTTTCCGGATCCGGAAACATGGGATCACGCGGCAAACGGCGGATGAAAAATATTTTTCTGTTATCCGGCTCTTTAATATCCTCCATTCCCAGTTCCAGATCTTCCAGTTCATGCGGATAGCCGGTTTCATCGGCTTTTTTTTCCACCCGCCCCTCGTCAGCCGCCTGTTTATAAGCATCAATGGCAGTACGAATCTGGCGTAAGGCAACACGCAACGCCTGCTCCTTTTCCCGTTTAACGACCATTTCACCCAGCGGCATGGCGGCAGATGCTAAAATCCCCATGATCACCACTACAACCATCAGCTCAATCAGGGTAAATCCCCGGCAAGATTTCATCTGCAATATATATTCATTACTGGATTGTAATCGTCGCCGCAGAGGGAGTATCCACCTCAATCGCCTGGCCTGCCTCATCCTGCACTTGCAGATTCTGTAACGAAATTTCGGTCGTTCCCGGATTGGGACTGATCACCTTGAACCGCATGGCGGCTGTCATACCAGTCGGCTGATCCCGTCCCAGTTTCAGACTGCGCATACCGGAATTCTCACCGCTATCCACCAGTTCCAGCATTTCCGGATCGTAAACCAGATTCAGCTCCCCGGACAAAGTGGCATTTTGCGTAACCAGCCTGACTGTGGCCGCAAACTCGCGCCCCACGGCTACATTTTCCGGCGCCCTTAACAGGAATGATGGCGCGTTACTGTCCCCCATTCCTCCGGCAAATAAATCCAGCCCCTGGTCAGGCAGCTGACCGGAACGTACAGATGGTTGGCTAAATGCGGCATATCCCCCTCTCATCGCCATGCTTCCCGCAGATTCCATCGCCAGAGACTGCGCAGCCGTTTCTCGGATAGCAACGGGCAACTTTCCGGCCGCACTGGCCGTACCAGAATAAAACTCGCTTTCAAAATGATCGGGCTGAACCACATTACGCACAATATGCGGGGTAATCAGCAAAACTATCTCGGTCTTGTTATGCTTTTTAACCTGTTTGGAGAAAATATCTCCCAGCACCGGAATTTCAGTCAAACCGGCAATGCCTGATTTCACCCGGCTCAAATCATCCTGAATCAGCCCGGCCAATACCTGTGTTTCGCCATCACGCAACTCCAGTACGGTTTCAGCAGTACGGGTACCAATCACAATGGCTGTTGCCGCATTTTCACCACTGCCGGAACGTTTCTCACCCAAGTTGCTGCTGACTTCCAGCAATGCCTTCAGCATAACTTCATTGGTAGATTTGACCACCGGCTCCACTTCAAATTTCAAACCGACATCAATATAAGTTGCCGAAGCTGCCGAGCCAACATTGGCGGTATTGGTCACGGTAAATACCGGCTCCTTGTTACCGATATGAATTTTGGCCTTTTCCCGGCTTTTAACGCGAATACGCGGGTTAGCCAGGACATCCGCATTGGTCAGTGTTTTGCCAAAATCAATCCTGGCCTGATTATTAATGGTGAAACTGCGCAAGCCCTCAAACCCCGTATTCTTGATCATGCTCATCTTAACTACAGAATCAGCTGCGACCTGGGCAGGGGCCCCTACTCCGGGAACAGCACTGAAGGTAACCGATGTGGGAATATCCGGCCCCAGATCCAGCGTACTGTCACGTTTGACTTCCAGCACCACCACGTCCAGCATCACTTCAGGATCAGGAAAATCGTTAATCGCAACCAGGCGCTCCACCAGCCGGATCATTTCCAGCGTATCCCGTATCACAAACAGATTGAGCTTCTCGTTGACATAGATATCACGCGCCTTGAGCAATCCGCGAATCATGGCCACCATTTGTTTGACATCGGTATTGGCTACATGGAAGCTGCGCACCACCAGCTCCTGATAATCCATGCGCTTGGCCGGTGTGTCCGGATAAATCAGCAGGGTATTGCTGTTGAGTACCTTGTAAGCCAGTTGATTGGTCAGCAACAGCAGCTTCAGTACATCTTCGATGGCGTTATCGCGCACAAAAATCGAGGTGGTTGCCTGTTGCTGCACATTGTGATCAAAGACAAAATTGATACCGGCAGTACGGGAAATCAGCTCGAATATGGTTTTTAAGGGCGCATCACGAAACTCCATGGTGATCGGCTGGCTGAATTCAGAAATCAGGGACAATTCCGTTGTTTCCGCGCGCGCTATCCGTTCACTCAATGTCCTGATCAACTGTCTGGCATCGGATTGCATCGGATTATCCGCCAGCACCGCCCGGATGATCTTTTCCGCACCGTCTATCTCTCCCTGCGCCAGCATCTCTTTTGCCTGGTTGACCTGACCGATATGACGGCGTTCCTGATCAACCGCATCCAGCCCTTCACGCGCCCGTTTGTTGCTGGCGCTGAGCGCCAGTACTCGCAGATAACCCTGATCTGCCTGTTCCAGATAACCTGCCAGACGGGCATTATCCGCTTCAAATAAAATCTGACCGATAATCGTGTCACGCTCCCGCACCAGCGTTGCCCCTATCTCCGGGTTATCCGGTTCTTCACGCGCTGCCTGTTCCAGTTTT
>JACTML010000197.1 GCA_014584635.1 Nitrosomonas eutropha
AGCAGTTTCTCAAAGCGGTTCAGCAACAAAGGATCATCGCGCTCACTTTGCTCAAATTGCTTGCGCTGCGCTTTTCTGCTGTATGTATCCTCTGCGGGGGTTGTCTGGCTGGTTTGTGCTTCATCCACTATGTGAGCGCGGTTGAAGTTGGCTTGTGCATGGCTTGTGATGGTTCCCCATAGCGGTACCGGTAGAAATGGGTGATAGCCTTTGTTGGCACGTAAGTCGCTGAAATCTGGTTCGGAGTGCTGAACACGCGCAAGTAAGTTTAATGTTGCCGGATCAGCAGCATGCGGTGCTTGCCCGAGCAATGCTCGAATAATTGTTTCTATCTGCTGTTCCCGTACAGGTAATGAACGTAGTGGACGTGCTGCCAGTAAATAAGTACACAATGTTTGATAGGTTTGCTTTAACCCAGGATAGCGCTGACAGATGATCTGGCTGGTTTGCCAGGCGCGCTGCAGAAAGTACAGGTCGGCCTGAAAGGGATCACCAGTTGGCAGAAGAGACTTGTCTGTGAGTGCAAAAAAAGCAGCCAACCAGAAATAAAGTTGCCGATTGAGTGAGACTTCGGGGAATAAACTAATTTCAACGGGTAGCAGCAAACGTTCTGGACCAAGTTCAGCCTGGGGCAATTTTTCTTGATGATGTCCTAAACGTTGTTTCCAGCGCAAGCGATGCCGAGTGGTTTGTGGCAAAGTGGCAGTGAGCAGCAAACCATGATCACCCCCCATGCCATGAAAAAAGGTACGCAATGCTGCGTGAACGGAGTCCAGTGTTACAGTCGCCGCCGGGTAGTGCGGATAGCTGTTTTCAGTTTGGCCGATCAGTCGATGCCACAGGCGACCGATTTGTTCTTCCAGTTCCAGCCAGTGCCACATGCTGCTTAACCGAATGTGGCACGTATCAGTTCAAATAACCCTTGTTGTACTTCCGGTTCATCGCTGAGCGGTTCGATCAATGCAGCTTGTGCGGCCTGCAAAGGATCCAGTCTGGCAGCCATCAATGTGGCGCAGTACACCAGCAATCGAGTGGAAACACTTTCTTCCAGGTCAATTTCCTTGAGGCGACGCAATTGTGTTGCCAGATTGACCAATGCAGTACAACGCTCTCGCGCCAATCCACTTTCATTGGCGATGATTTCCAGTTCGGTTTCTGGTGGCGGAAAGTCAAACGATAGTGCAATGAAGCGTTGTCTTGTGCTGGGCTTAAGCGCTTTCAAAATATTCTGATAACCGGGATTGTAGGAAACAACCAGCATGAAGTTATCCGGCGCCTGCAATGTTTCATTGGTGCGCTCCAGCGGCAGCATGCGCCGATCATCCGTCAATGGATGCAGTACTACCGTGACATCTTTGCGCGCTTCTACGACTTCATCCAGATAACAGATGCCGCCTTCACGAACAGCGCGAGTAAGAGGGCCATCCGCCCACACCGTTTCTCCACCTTTGATCAGATAACGCCCGGTCAGGTCAGCTGCTGTTAAATCATCGTGACAGGAGATGGTAAACAGCGGCCGTTGCAGCCGAGCGGCCATGTGGGTGACAAAGCGGGTTTTGCCGCAACCGGTTGGGCCTTTCAACAACAATGGCAAGCGTTGCTGAAAGGCGGTGGTAAACAACTCACATTCGTGACCAACCGGAACATAAAATGGCAAATCTGACATTGATTTGTGCAATGCTTTATTTACCAGCTGGCTGCAAATTTGTGGATGCAGTGATTTGGTTTTTGACCGGTCCAAGCGTAGCGTAAATGTACAAAATTGCACCAATCACAAATACTACGCCAGATAGTAAGCGCATCCAGTAAAACAGATCCAGTTGCTGCTGAATTTCCATGTAACCCATGCCCACTACACGTTGCAGATGAGTTTGCAGTACACCAGCAAACGTCAGGGTGAAGGTCATGAACGCCATGGAAGCCGTCATCACCCAGAAGCTCCACATATTGAGAATCTGGTTATACGGCTGCACATTGCGTAATTGTGGCAGGGCGTAGGTGAAGAAAGCCAGATTGAGCATCACATAAGCGCCGTAAAACGCCATGTGTCCGTGAGCAGCGGTGATTTGTGTACCGTGGCTGTAGAAATTGACAAATGAGAAGCTGTGCATCAGGCCCCAGACGCCGGCACCAAAAAAAGCCAGAACCGGACAACCCAGGCTCCAGAGCATGGCAGCCTTGTTGGGATGATTGCGCCCGCTGCGATACACCATATGAAAACACCATAGCACCATCGCAAAAAACGGCAGAACTTCCAGAATCGAGAACAAGCTGCCGATCCACTGCCAATAGCCCGGAGTGCCAATCCAGTAATAGTGGTGGCCGGTGCCCAGCAAACCACTAAACAATGCCAGGCCGACAATGACATACAGCCATTTTTCAATGACTTCGCGGTCTACCCCCGTCATTTTGATCAGCAAGAAGGCAAGCATGGATGCCATGATCAACTCCCAGACGCCTTCTACCCAGATATGCACCACGTACCACCAGTACATTTTGTCGAGCGCGAGGTTGTCCGGATTGTAGAAAGCAAACAGAAACAAGAGCGCGGCACTCCACATGCCCAGTAGCAGCACCGTGGAGACAGCTGTTTTTCGCCCTTTGAGCACTGTCATGGAGACGTTGTACAGAAACAGCAGAAACGCGACAACCAGCAATATTTTGACCCATAGCGGTTGTTCCAGAAATTCTCGTCCTTCGTGTATGCCCATGAGATAACTCACCACCGCACCTAACGCTGCAAAAACAAAGATAAACAATTGTAACCAGGCAATTTTAGGGCTGTGAATCTCGCGTTCGCTTTCTTCTGGAATAAGGAAATAAGCCGCGCCAAAATAGCCCAACAGCAGCCAGATAATCAGCGCATTGGTATGAATCATGCGAATAATGTGAAACGGCAGGCTGTCAGCCAGAAAATTGGGCAGCGTATAGACGGTGCCAGCCAGCACGCCAACGGTAACTTGCACAGCAAACAGCGCCAGTGCTGCGACAAAATAGGGATAAGCCAGCTTTTGAGTTGAATATTTCATGAATGTGGTCTCCTTTGGGATATGTGAGTTCAGGCGAATCAGCCAGCGTTATTGGGCGGCCATCCCTGGGTGTCGATGCGACTGACCCATTCAAGAAAATCAATCAAATCATCCAGTTCCTGTTCAGTTAAATTGAATTGCGGCATCTGGCGCCGACCCGGCACCCTGGTGGGTTGCGCACGCATCCACGCTTTTAATCCCATCCTGGCACCTTCCGGATGTTCACGTCCGCCGTAACGTACCCAGACATTGCCCAGCTCTGGCGCAAAATAGGCGCCTTCCCCCAGTAACGAATGGCAATTGATGCAGGCGTGGCGCTCCCATAGCCGTTTTCCCTGCGCAACAGAAGGAGTCAGTGTGGCTTCATCAGTCGAATGGTTGACGATGTATAAATGAGTATTGATCGAGAGTGCAATGAAAAGCAGCAGAAAAAAGGCTGTTCCACCATAAAAAATATTACGGGCGGCTGATTTGGTAAGTTTGTCGCTCATCGCTATTTTCCTTGGTTAGCTGTTTTGGGTAACTGCCGCTGTAATTGGACAGCCACGTCAGTATTTGCGGGGTTGCAGAGTATAGCTGACTCGAGCGGAATTTGTCTGGTGACAGAACTATTGACTCCTTTACACTGACAAAAATTCAGGTTTTATGTTTGTGCTGATTCTCCGGTTATGCCGGTTTCATCATGGGAAAATTGATGCTGATCGGGTATCCTTGCTTGGTTATAAATAACATTGATCTTGTAAATTATGAGTTTAGTAAAGAAAGCTGTATTTCCGATTGCGGGCCTTGGTACACGCTTTTTGCCTGCAACCAAGGCTTCTGCCAAAGAGATGTTGCCGGTTGTGGATAAACCGTTGATTCAGTATGCAGTTGAAGAGGCGTACGCTGCTGGAATCCGGCATATGATTTTCGTAACCGGGCGTACCAAGCGCAGTGTCGAGGATCATTTTGATACGGCCTACGAGCTGGAAAACGAACTGGAACTGGCAGGTAAAACCAGATTGCTGGATGTTGCGCGCGGTATTGCTCCGGATGATATGGTATGTACCTATGTGCGCCAATCGCGTGCGATGGGATTGGGTCATGCAGTGTTGTGTTCGCAGGAACTGGTTGGCAATGAACCTTTTGCAGTACTGCTGGCGGATGATCTGATGATCGGAAAACCTTCAGTCATCGCGCAGATGGTTGAGCAGTTTGCCGAGAGACAAGCCAGTATCCTGGCTGTTCAGGATGTGCCGCGTGCGCATACCCGGCGCTACGGAATTGTGAGTGGGCAAAGCGTGGAATCAAACCTTGTGGATGTGAACGAAATAGTTGAAAAACCCGCGCCAGAGGTTGCGCCAACAACGCTTGCTGTTGCCGGCCGCTATGTGCTGACGCCAGCTATTTTCAGGGAACTGGAAAACATGCCGCGCGGAGTCGGTGGCGAGATCCAGCTCACTGATGGCATTGCCCGGCTGATGCAGCACGAAAAGGTTTTTGCTTATCGCTATGCCGGTGTTCGCTATGATTGTGGCAGTAAACTGGGATTTTTACAGGCCACAGTGGATTTGGGAGAGTGCCATGCTGAAGTGGGGGATGAATTTTCGGCATGGTTGCAGCAACGGAGTATACGTTCAACAGCTGATAAGTAATTCTCCAGAAAGGTGGCCGGACAGACACGGTTTATTGCCAGGTGAGATCTGATATTCGTGTTTCAGTTGGGTGTTTGTTTTGCAGGCAGATTTTGTAACCTGCTTTTAATTCGAATTATTAAGGAGCGCTCATGAACTTGAAATCTCTTTTGAACCAGCTTGGTCAGCATAAAAATGAATTGGCTGTCAGTATCTTGTTGCCTACCCATCGAACTTTCCCGGACAACAAACAGGATGCGATCATGCTGAAAAACCTGATCAGGGAAGCTGAGGATCGGTTAAATGCCCGGCTGGATAAGCGCGAAACAGAAGTAATTATTGATGCAATCAATAAAAAGATTGATGGGCTGGATCACAATTACAATCTCGACAGTCTGGGTATTTTTGCCAGCCGCCACAATACGGTGATTGCCCGTTTTCCATTTGCAGCCAAAGCGCGGGTAATTATTGATGATACTTTCGCGGTGCGCGATCTTGTGCGGGAGATGAATGAAGCGGTTCACTATCACATATTGATTATTTCGCGTACTTCCGCGCGTCTGGTTGAAGCATTTAATGATCGCCCGGTACGTGAATTTGATGAAAAAACGACGCTGCGAACAGGAAGTTTTCCGATGGAAAATCCGTTTTTATTTGCGGCAAAAGGATTGGATCGTGCACAAGTTCCGAATGAAGCCGGCAACCTTAAGGAATTTTTTAATCGTGTAGATAAAGGTTTGCAGGAGATTCAGAACAATCCTGAAAATGAGCGTTTGCCGGTCATCATCGTTGGTGATGCGCGTAACGTTGCGTTCTTTAAAGAAGTCTGCGATCAACCGGCAGATATCGTTGGTGCAATTACATCTGTGCCCGATCTCAAGATTCCTGCTGAAAAAATTGTTTCTGAAGTACAGGATGTATTAGCTGAATATCGCCTCAACCAGGCTAAAACTGCTTTACAGCATATTGTGCAAGCACGTAACGCCAATCAGCTGCTAACAGATTTTTCCACTATTTTCCGGGCAATAACAGAAGGGAATGCGGTGCGCCTGTTTGTCCGCCAGGGTTACATTCAGTCGGGTGTAATTGATGTTGAGAAAAAAATTGTAACGATCGATGAAAATGTCGCATCTGCAAATGCGGTGGATGATGTCGTGGATACATTTATTGAGTTGGTGATGCAACAAGGCGGAGAGATTTGCTTTTTATCTGCGGAACAACTGGGAACAGAAGCTCCGCTTGGTTTGCAGACAAAATATTGACTGATTCTGAAAAGTGATTCTGACAACCAATCCGGCAACCGGATCGCACACTAATCCCAACATACATTGCACTGTAATCGCAACTGCATTAAATATCTGATCGATATCACCACCTAAGCAATACACAATCGCGCCTGCGCCCATAGCTGCCGCAGTTCCGGTTTCGGCCTGACAACCACCCACGGCCCCGGCTATGCTTGCCTTTTGTTCCATAATCAACGCAATGCCTGCAGCCAGCAACATGGCTTCCAGAATTTTTTTGTCTTCTATATGATGAATTTCCTGCAACGTGTACAATACTCCGGGCATAATACCACTGGCACCAGCTGTAGGTGCGGCCACAATTCGCCCCATGCATGAGTTTACTTCCTTCGCGGCAAGCGCACGCGAGATCAGGTTTTGAAACTCTTTAGAGAGAACAGTCTGATTGTGGCGGTAAACTTTTTTTGCTCCGTTGTTAATCATGCAGCATCTTTCATTACTTCCCATGCTTTGCCCAACCCTTCCCATATCTGTTTTTCGGTACGATTTTTCTGTTCCTGTTCGTACTCCAGCACTACTTCGATAATGGTTTTCTTCTTATCGGAACAGTATGTTTTCCAACCTTCAAATGATTCAAACAAAAATGCCATAGGTAGAATTTTGTA
Organism: Nitrosomonas eutropha; assembly: GCA_014584635.1. Classification (GTDB taxonomy): domain Bacteria; phylum Pseudomonadota; class Gammaproteobacteria; order Burkholderiales; family Nitrosomonadaceae; genus Nitrosomonas; species Nitrosomonas eutropha_B. The sequence goes on from JACTML010000197.1 coordinate 6,552, forward strand.
CCGAAGTTCGATGGTTAACCCTGCTTTTCAAACCTTTGTGTTGGTTTTTTAGTTCGCTTCGGATTGGTTTAATATAAAAGCTGTTTTTCGTTTGGGCACGAATGGCCATATTTAGCAATAAAATTTTGTTACCTCATGAAAAAACGGTTATCCACTTTTTTGTTGACAGTTGCAGTATTTGCCGGGCAGGCTCAAACCAAAGACGAAGCCGCCATTAAACAAATTTTTGACGAAGCACTCGGCAAAGGTAAGTCGTACGAGATGTTGTACGATTTGTCGGTAAACATAGGGGCGCGGTTGTCAGGCTCGCCCGGGGCGGCAGCAGCGGTAGAGTGGAGCCGGCATGTAATGGAGGGTTTCGATTTCGATTCGGTATGGTTGCAGCCGGTACTGGTTCCGCATTGGGTGCGCGGACAAAAAGAAGTGGGGAGAATTATTTCAAAAAAGGTGGGTACAGTTGATGTTAATGTTTGCGCTCTTGGCGGATCAATTGGTACCGGACCTTCGGGAATCTCTGCTGGAATAATTGAAGTAAAGAGCTTTGATGAATTGAAAATGTTGGGTACTGGTGTAAAAGGTAAAATTGTATTCTTTAACCGACCGATGAATCCCACACAAGTTCAAACCTTTACAGCGTATGGTGGTGCAGTTGAACAACGGGCCAACGGAGCAGCAGAAGCAGCTAAACTGGGCGCTGTTGCAGCTCTGGTACGGTCAATGGGTTCTAACCTGGAAGATTATCCGCACACCGGCAGTATGCGGTATGCACCTAACGTAACTAAAATTCCGGCTCTGGCTATTAGCACCAAACATGCAGCGTTACTGAGCCGGTTGTTGAAAGATGATAAAGACGTTCAGGTGTACCTCGAAAATCATTCGGTAACATTGGAAGATGCACCTTCATTTAATGTAGTGGGTGAAATCCGCGGCAGCGAATACCCCGATGAAATTATTGTGGTGGGCGGTCATTTAGATTCGTGGGATATGGGACAAGGCGCGCACGATGATGGCGCAGGTTGTGTGCAGTCAATTGAAGTGTTGCGTTTGTTTAAGCAGTTGGGATATAAGCCGAAGCGCACCATTCGAGCGGTAATGTTTATGAACGAAGAGAATGGGTTGCGTGGTGGACTGAAGTATGCCGAATTAGCCGCAAAAAATAAAGAGAAGCATGTGGCTGCGATTGAATCTGACAGGGGAGGGTTTGTGCCGCGCGGGTTTACCGTACCCACCGATGCCGCAGGAAGAACCACAGCGACCAACCGTAGAATTTCAGCACGCGCAGGATGTCGCGC
>JACTML010000041.1 GCA_014584635.1 Nitrosomonas eutropha
GCCGACTTGTCTTAACCGGGGGTATAGCTCAGCTGGGAGAGCGCTTGCATGGCATGCAAGAGGTCAGCGGTTCGATCCCGCTTATCTCCACCAGCTTTTATTTCACCCGTCATACTGGTCCCCATCGTCTAGAGGCCTAGGACACCACCCTTTCACGGTGGGTACAGGGGTTCGAATCCCCTTGGGGACGCCATAGTCAAGCACTGGCGTCATCTCAGGAAAAAATACGCTGTTGCTGAATAAAATCAGCAACCTGTTGAGTCAGCTGATCAGTCAGGCAGTCAAAAACCTGTAAATCATCCATCGCTCTCAGCCAGGTCAACTGGCGTTTGGCCAGCTGTCTGGTTGCAAAAACACCTCGTTCCTGCATTTCCGCCAAACTGACTTCATTAGCCAGATACATATACACCTGGCGGTATCCAACGCAGCGCATCGCGGACATATCAGCTGTCAGTTGAAATCGATCGCACAACATGCGTACTTCATCCACCAATCCCATTTTCAGCATTTGGCCAAACCGCTGAGCAATACGGTCATGTAACGCACGGCGATCGCTCGGCAATAAAGCAAGATTGATAACACGATAAGGAAAAGTACTGTTCTGTTGTTGCTGCAGCACTTCTGACATGGGTTTTCCTGTCAGATAGCATACCTCCAGCGCACGCTGGATACGTTGACTGTCATTTGGCTGGATGCGGCCTGCTGTAACCGGATCAAGCGTATTCAAAACAGCATGCATGGCCGGCCATCCCCGTTCAGTGGCCGACCGCTCCAGCTCCTTACGCAGAACATCATCAGCGGCGGGCAGTGCAGCAAGCCCTTGTCGCAACACCTTAAAATAAAGCATGGTGCCGCCAGCCAGCAGAGGTATTTTGCCGCGTGCCGTAATTTCCTGCATGGCACACAGCGCATCCTCTCTGAATTGCGCAGCAGAATAGTTTTCATCAGGATTGATCAAATCAATCAAATGATGCGCAATTTCTGCCTGAATCGATTGATCCGGCTTGGCACTGCCAATATTCATGTGCCGATAAACCTGTGCTGAATCAACACTGATAATTTCCACCGGGAAGCGCCGTGCAATCTCCATCGCCACAGCAGATTTGCCACTGGCAGTCGGCCCCATCAGAAAGATAGCAGGCGGAGATTCTGTGTCAGAATAATTCACGATCAACCGTTATCAGCTACAATAAAAAATATGAACAACTGGCTGATGCCTGAATCATAATTTTCAGCATTCCCGATCAACACTAGCCAGAAACAGTGAAACAATCAGAAACATTCTTTACTGCCATCACCAGCACTACCAGACACCGGGAGAATCCTTGAAAATACTTGCTATTTTGCTTTTGCTGTCCATCCTGTATACCCTTGGCTCCGCAGTGTATTACATGATCAAAGACAAGGGCGACAGCACGCGGATGGTCAAAGCGCTTACTGCACGCGTCATATTATCCCTGACATTATTTATCATCATGATGGCGTGGGTTTACATTGAATATATACACGGCACCTGAAAATAGTTCGGTCCCCGGTTATCCGTAAACCACTTCTACCTTGTCATGACCCAGCTGGTTCTCCAGCGATTCAATCAATTCCTCATGCAAATGAACACGCCAGCGATGTCCTAGCTCAATTTCACACCAGGCACTTCCATTACGAAAATCAATCAACACCGGGCAAACCGCGATGGGCAGAATAGCGTTAGCAGCGCTCTCCGGAAGATAGGCAGCCAATAGTTCCTTAAGTTGTGCAGGCGTAAAAAGCTCAGGATGATCAATCACAATACGCAGTTTTTTGGCACGCATCGAACGGATGGTTGCGTAATCAAACAGTTCCTTCGCCACAATACGTTTTTCAGTATTTTCTCCATGCCCCTGACTCACCATGGCGTTTACTGCCAGCAACTGATCTGCTTTCAAAAATTGTGAGCATTCGCTCAGCAAATCGCTATAAACAACCACCTCAACACTCGCCTGCCCATCATCCAGCGTAACAATTGCCATCTTCCCGCGCCGGGACATTTGTGTCCGGATCGCATAAATCACACCGGCAATAAGCTGCGATTCACGTGCCGGCATAACGCGGCCCAGACGGGCCGGAATAAAACGGCTTAACTCCTTGGCGTAGCTATCGTAGGGATGGCCACTCAGGTAAAGCCCCAGCGCTGCTTTTTCATGCTGCAGTTTCTCTTTTTTCGGCCATGGTGCAACATCCGTAATACCCGGTTGCTGCAACAGATCGGCATTGTCAGCAAACAGGCTGACCTGATTGGCGGTCAGGCTGCAATGCTCCGCATACTCAAGCGCAATACCGAGAGAAGCCATCAGTGCTGCACGATTGGATTCAACACTGTCAAACGCACCTGCACGGATCAGCGCCTCCACGGTGCGCCGGTTGACAATACGCCGGTCAGCCCGCTGGCAAAAATCAAACAGACCGGAAAACGCCCCCCCCTGCTCCCGCGCCTGCATAATAGCGGCTATCGCTGCCTCTCCCGTTCCCTTGATTGCGCCCAATCCGTAACGAATTGTTTTCCGGTCAACCGGAACAAAGTAATAGTCAGACTGATTGATATCCGGCGGCAGAATAGTGATCCCATTCAGCTTGCAATCCTCAAAAAACACATTCACCTTGTCGGTGTCATCCATATCTGCTGACATACAGGCAGCCATGAATTCCGCCGGATAATGCATTTTGAGATAGGCTGTCTGGTAGGCAATCAGCGCATACGCCGCTGCATGGGACTTATTGAAACCATAGCCGGCAAATTTTTCCATCAGACCAAACAGCGTCACAGCATCTGCTTCCGCCATGCCGTTTTTAACCGCACCCTCAACAAAAACTGCGCGCTGTTGCGCCATTTCTTCCACTTTCTTCTTGCCCATGGCGCGCCGCAGCAGATCAGCTCCGCCCAGACTGTAACCACCCATGACCTGGGCAATCTGCATCACCTGTTCCTGATAAATCATGATGCCGTAGGTTGGCCCGAGAATTGGCTGCAAACGGGAATCCAGATATTCCACCCGCTTACCATGCTTGTACTCAATAAAATCAGGAATCAGATCCATCGGTCCCGGTCGATAAAGCGCTACCAGCGCAATCAGATCTTCAAACCGGTCAGGTTTCGCCTTCTGCAGCAGATCTTTCATGCCGCGTGATTCAAACTGAAAAATTCCAACCGTATTGCCTTCTGCCATCAAGGCAAAAGTAGCTGCGTCTTCCAGTGAAATATCATGCAGAGAAAAACGATTTGCTTCCGCACGCAGCGTATCTGTTTTGTCCGATACAGCCAGCTGATGCTGCCGGATATCTGCAACGGCCCGATCAAGAATGGTCAGCGTGCGTAATCCAAGAAAATCAAACTTCACCAGACCGATTTTCTCAACGTCATCCTTGTCGTACTGGCTGACGACAGCATCGCCTGCATCCGCACAGTAAACCGGGCAAAAATCGGTAATCTTGCCCGGGGCAATCAGCACACCACCGGCGTGCATGCCCACGTTGCGCGTCAATCCTTCCAGGCGTTCAGCCAGCTCCAGCAAATTGCGCACATCCTCTTCCGCTTCCGCACGCTGATTAAGCAACGGCTCGATTTCACGCGCCTTGCGCAAGGTCATGCCCAGTTCAAACGGCACCAGCTTGGCCAGCTGATCAACAAAGTTATAGGGCAAATCCAGCACACGGCCTACATCCCGTACCACCGCTTTGGCCGCCATGGTGCCAAACGTTGCAATTTGCGCCACACTCTCCGCACCATAACGATCACGCACATATTCAATCACCCGTTCACGTCGATCCTGACAAAAATCAATATCAAAATCCGGCATGGATACCCGCTCAGGATTAAGAAAGCGTTCGAACAGCAAATCGTACCGCAGCGGATCCAGATCAGTGATATCCAGCGAATAGGCCACCAGTGATCCGGCACCGGAACCACGCCCCGGCCCGACCGGTACATCGTGCTGCTTGGCCCAGCTGATAAAATCGGATACGATCAGGAAGTAACCGGCAAATCCCATCTGAATAATGGTTTCCACTTCAAAATCCAGACGTGCCTGATAAACCGGCCATTTCTCATCGCGCTGTGCTGCTTCGGGAAATAATTGTGCCATCCGCACCGTCAATCCCGTTTGCGCCTGATCACGCAAATGCTGCTCAACGCTGATTCCTTCCGGTGTTGGAAAATCAGGCAACCGGTTAATACCCAGCGTCAGCAACAGTGAACAGCGGCGGGCAATCTCCACGCTGTTGGCCAACGCCTCCGGCACATCACGGAACAGTTCGCTCATTTCCTCCGGCGTCTTGAAATACTGCTGTTCAGTAAATTCCCGTGGGCGCTTGCGATCTCCCAGCACATAACCTTGCGCAATACATACTCGCGCCTCATGCGCCCTGAAATCCTCCGGTTGCATAAACTGTACCGGATGCGTTGCCACCACCGGCAATTTCAGATCGGAAGCCAGATCCAGCAAGGCGCGATTAATCACCTCTTCATCAGGCCGGCCATAGCGCTGAACTTCCAGATAAAACCCTGCAGGGAACAAGGCAGCCCATTCCTGCGCTGCTGCCACAGCGGCGGATGAATCCGTCAGCAATAACCGCTCGACTTCCCCCTGCTCTCCCCCGGATAAGGCAATCAATCCCTCCGTTCCTGCCTTTTCCACCTGAAACCAGTCTTTTCTCAGCTGCGGCCGACCACGCTGCATATTCTCCCGGTAGGCGCGTGACAACAGGCGACTCAACAGCAAATAACCGGAAAACGACTGACACAACAGCAACAGGCGAAACGGTCTGTCTGCATCGTTGTCATTGCTGATCCAGACATCGCAGCCGGCAATCGGCTTGATTCCGGCTTTGCAGGCGTGCTGATAGAACTTGACCAGCCCGAAAAGATTGGATAAATCAGTCAGCGCCAGCGCTGGCATGCCAGTATCATGCGCCTTGGCAACGGCCTCTTCCACTCGCACGATACCGTCCACGACAGAGTATTCACTATGCAAGCGCAAATGAACAAAAACAGGGTCAATCGGCATGGTGATACAATAAAAACCCAAGTGAAATTTTGAAAAACCGGATAATCAGTGCGACAGAATCCATTGCTGATTCATCGCCTCATTTTACATCATGCTGAAAGCCCCCGAATTACTCCTGCCTGCCGGCTCCCTGGAAAAAATGCGCGCTGCCTATGCTTTTGGCGCAGATGCGGTTTATGCCGGCCAGCCACGCTATTCCCTGCGTGCCCGTAACAACGAATTTACATTGCCGCAACTGCAGACTGGCATCACCGAAGCCCGTCGGCTTGGTAAAAAATTCTTTGTGGCCAGCAACCTGATGCCGCATAACGCCAAGGTCAAAACCTATCTGCGCGATATGGAGCCCGTCATTGCACTGCAGCCTGATGCGCTGATCATGGCAGATCCCGGCCTGATCATGCTGGTGCGGGAAAAGTGGCCAGACGTGCCGATCCATCTGTCCGTCCAGGCCAATACAGTCAACTACGCCGCTGTCAAATTCTGGCAATCAATCGGCCTGACACGCGTCATTCTCTCGCGCGAGCTATCGCTGGAAGAAATTGCCGAGATTCGCGAACGCTGCCCGGATATGGAGCTGGAGGTATTCGTACACGGCGCCCTGTGCATCGCCTATTCGGGCAGATGCCTGCTGTCCGGCTATTTCAATCACCGCGACCCTAATCAGGGCACATGTACCAACTCCTGTCGCTGGGATTACAAAGTCAAACCCGCTGCAGAAAATGCCAGCGGCGACATTGAACCGCTGCAAAAAATTGACTTTGACTTCAATGAGGCGCTGCAATCGTCGCAATCTTCTCCATTTAACAACGCTCCCGTACAACGCCATCCGGCTGCTGATCAGGTCTATCTGATCGAAGAAAGCCAGCGACCGGGACAATTGATGCCTGTCATGGAAGATGAGCATGGCACCTACATCATGAATTCTAGGGACTTGCGTGCAGTTGAACATGTTGCACGGCTGGCTGAAATCGGCATTGATTCGCTCAAAGTTGAAGGACGTACCAAATCAACCTATTACGTTGCGCGTACTGCGCAGGTTTATCGCCAGGCAATTGAAGATGCTGTTCATCAGCGCCCGTTTGACCCCGCCCTGCTGGGCCAGCTGGAAGGCCTGGCCAATCGCGGCTATACCGACGGCTTTTACCAGCGCCACCACAGCCAGGAAACCCAAAACTACCTGCGCGGCCATTCTGAATCTTCCCGCAGCCAGTACGTGGGTGATATCGAACACGTGGACGCCACCACCGGCATGGCTGAAATCCTGGTCAAGAACCGTTTTCAAATCGGAGACAAACTGGAAATCATCCACCCCTCCGGCAATCGCA
>JACTML010000199.1 GCA_014584635.1 Nitrosomonas eutropha
ATTATCCGGTTGTTCATCCTCACCTTCTGTATCCAGAATTTCATTTATCTGTGCTGTTAACCATTCGATCTCCTGGTTAATACCTTTACGCAGGGTTTCACTATGCTCTCCGTAAGCTGCGTAATAGCGGGTGCGGCCAGCCTTACCAAGCAGACAACCCGCTTCTGTTGTTGAAAAGTGATCTTTTTCCAATACTTTTTTGCGTATCAGTGTGAGGGCAAATTGATCCGCCAGTGGGCGCAAGGGCTCTAGCAGATCAGAAGCGAGCGATTCCCGGCCAAAAGCCAGGTGGTGATAAAAACCGACATAAGGATCAAATCCGGCACCATGCAGTGCGATAGCGACCTCGCTATGCAACAGGGTATAGGTAAGCGAAAGCAGGGCATTGAAAGGATCGCGTGGCGGGCGACGATTGCGGCCAGTAAAATGCAGCGAATCCGGAACAACGGCCTGCAAACCGGAAAAATAGCGCGCAGCAGCTGAACCTTCTACACCACGCAGACTGGCAGTGTTACTGGCCTGATCGATACGGGTGCGATGTTCTTCCAGCCCGCGCAAAACGTGGCTGAGTTCGTAACGTACCTGCATATTGCTTTCACGCAGTTCAGTAAACCATTCAATCTGTCGTGCCAGCTTGCGCTCGATAAGTGTTTTACCAATCTGCAGGCAAAATGGCTTGTCAAAACTCAGGCGTATCTGGACAACACGCCGGGCAGCATCATTGTGTGGACGTGCCAGCAGCAGACTGGGGCGACCAATCCGCCCGCTCAGGATAACGACGCCCACCCCCTGTTCACCCAGTTTTCCCAGCAAAGCGGCTGGCAGATTGACATCACCACGCAGAAAAACACGTGTCAGCGGTGCAATCGGCACCGTACCAATGCGTTCGCCATTTTCACGAAAAACAATGGCACCGGCTTCCAGTTCAAGTGCAACACCACGACGATCCACAAACAGGCTGGTCATATTGTTTTTCCTTTTTCAGACGATACAAAAATGCTGTGCCGTAAATGTGCTGGCCTTCCCGTAGCAACGTGGCTTCATGCGCGGATCAAGGCTGAGGATATGCAGACGATCTTCTTCAGCATCCATCAACGCATCAAGATCCGCACGAATGGTGCGCAGCTCGGCTGGTGTTATCCAAAGTTCAAAAACTGATTTCTGACCACCCACTTTGTAAGATTTGAGATAGCGGCAAACCTTATACAATCTGCGTGGATTGCTGACATCATAAGCGACGAGATACAGGCTTCGGTTCATGTGCAGCATTGTAGGGTCTGTCTTGCGCATGCTGTGCGCTGGCAAGCTTACCGTATCAGGTTCTCGTTGGTGAATTATCAACGCCTAAAAAGTGATTTGGATTTGCGGAACAGCCTGCCTCCTGACACTGATGAGAAATGCTGATTTATTCCGTCATCTGGATTGCTTCGCACTAATATGCTCGCAAAGACAGTGAGGTGGTGCCCGCAAGGAGGAGAAAGGCAGCAGACATCATTGCCAAAAAACTGTCATTGCGAAACTGGTAGGGTTGAAGCAATCCAGCAGTAACAGACAGATGGGGAAAATCGGTAACGTCTCAATTCTAGATATCAGTGTGTGCATTCAGATTGATCAGTTAAAACTATCCATTTTTGTTGCAAGTTTTATTCGCAGCCAGCTCCGCTAATATCAATGCTGTCCGGTGGTAATGATAGTCCACGCCGAGTGTGCGGACGCTTGCCGGTAGTAGCCAATAGATAAGGTGTTGCAGCCGGGCCAAGCGCATCCTTTAATACACGTTCCATCTTGGCGTTTTTGGTTTGGAAAAATTCTTTCTCCATTCCGTTGCCGAGCAACTCGGCTGCTTTCTCATAATCAATGGTGTCAACACCAACTACTGACCGATAAATATCGAGAAATAATCCGGCATCAGCTTCACGCCAGGCTGTTTCAGATCGCCCCTGTCGGGCAAGCGTAGCCCACCACGCTAGCCATGCGAGCAATTGCGGTTTCATGGTAACTGCAGTCGTCCCGCAGGTAACGTTTCGCTGTTTCAGATCAATCAGCAAGCGTGGTGGTGTAAAGCTCTGCTGCAATGCAGCCACCGTTTCACTGAATCCGGCCCGGCCGGCAATCAGGGTAGCAGGTAATCCGTGCCGCAACCGTACCACGGGAATTTCAGCCAGGGTAACGACGGCTTCAGCGGTATCAATGTGATGCCCATCCCGCGTTACCAGCCGGCGAGGCTGGCGGGGCGGGTAGAAAAAATTCGGATGCCCTTCAAAAGGGGAAGAAACCAGCACGTGAGAAAGATTATCTTGTGGACGGGCAAACAGCGAGAAGGCGTAGCCAAGATAAAAACCCATGGTTTTGCGCCCACCAGCAATTGAAACATGCAGTGCCGCATCAGCATCCTCGGTCAATTGGGCAACAAGTGCTGTGATTGTGTCAGCCGCAGCGGCATTTTCAGCCGGTGTGCGGATATCGGTGAGTTTTTCCTGATGATGACTGATGATATGAATGCAATCCTCATCAAAACGAGGGGAGCCAATTTGTGGCTGATCATGCAGCAGTGCATGAAAATGCCCGCCATCAGGATGCAGCAATGCTGCTTTTGCCAAGCGTGCCCCATCGGTGGTTGTCAGCAAATGCACTTCTGTTGGAATAAAGGGCGGAGTTCGCGCTACCGCCAGCGCATATAGCGTTTCCGTAACAATCTGCGGTGATAATCCGGTAACACATAACAGAATGCGACGCGGATATTCATGAGGTTGCAGTGGTTGTGACATAAACAGAATCAGCTCTGATTTTTGGCTGAAATCCACGCTCTGATCCGATCCTGCAGATTTCTTAAATCTTGCCCGCACACCAGCTCAATGTTTAGTGCCCTGGCCAGTTTTCGTTCGGAATCAGCAACGGGGCGATAGCTGGCCAACATACCTTTTGCTCCCAGGCCGCCTACTCGCCGGCAAATCTCCGAGAGTTTGAACAACGTATCGTTGGCTTTGGGTGCTTCGGGTTTATCCATGCGTGCGGTTTTGCATTCGATGACAAACAATCGGTTACGCACCATCATGGCAATATCCATTTCATTTTTCACACCTTCTTTGCTTATTACTTCAAGCCCGGCAGCCTTGTCGCGAATGCCAGCTTCACCTGTGACATCAGCAACACAACTATAGGTATACAGTTCCAGCCAACCACCTTTGACAAAGTTCCGTGCGGTTTCATCAGCATAACTGATCGTATTTCCACTCACTTGCAGTAAATTTGCGTCTGCAAAATGACGCAATAGCGCTTCCAGGCTACGGCTGTCTGCCTGTTGAGTATCCATTGTAATTTTTAACTGTTTTTTATCTTCAGCCTGTTGTGTTAACCAGTTGAGCTGGGTGAGTGGTTTTTCCAGACTGCCAATCTGGGTAATGAGGGTTTGCATCAGATTGCGCTGTTCGTGTGTGATTTGTGGGCGCTCGGGAGAACCTGAAAGGTCAAATCCGTATGATTTTAGGTAGTGGCGAAGTCGTAATTGTTCAGCCAGTTTTTTACCGGGTGTTTTGTCCAGCCAGACAATGGCATCAGTATCGACATCAACATAGAAACTGCGCCAGTTTTCTTCTTGGGCAACAGTTTGCTGTGCAACCAGTGCCATCAGTTTTGTGCCGCCTGTCAAATTAAGAAGGATTTCCTCTCCTTCCCGTTCACTCGCGATTTGAAGCAGGGTTTCTTCAATAACGCGGCTGCTATGTTCATCTTCGAGAGGGACCAAATCGGTTCTGATTCCAAGTTCTTTAAATACCATACTTAATGCATCGGCAGCAGCACGCATTTTCTGGCTGATCAGCAGTACGACCTCTTTTGGTTTCAGTTCCGGATCAAGTGCAGGAAGGAGATTAGGCGCGGCTTGCGCTGAAACGAGGCAGATATGAACAGTCATCCTATTTTCCTTATGTAATATTCTTCAAGTTTTGCCTGACAATTTTCCAGTTCATCGACACTTAACTCCCGGCCGCGCAGGTGGGATGGCAGATTAAGCGAGAGATTGAAGTAACGTGCACCGCGATTACAGACTTCTGCTGCAAGGTTGATCGGCAGCGAGCCAATGACGGTATCGCCGGCAGCAATTTCACGCGGATCAAGGTGGGCTACGTGTTTATCCCATTGGATACCATGGCGTGCAGCCCATTCGACTGCGCCGGGATGACGAGTGACCAGCCAAATAGTCATGCTGCCAGAATCTCGTAGCGGCCCAGTCCAAAGCTGGCATTCTTGCCGGCATGGAGCCATTGACCAAACCATAACGCTGGCCAGAATGCAGCAAGCTCACCGCGCAAATCCCAGCGGCCAGTAACGCCTCCCAGTGCCATTTTCTGTTTTTGCCGACTGGAATAGCGTTGCCAGTCGCGCCAGCTGAGTTGCCGCTTGCCGGTTACGCTACCGGTCAGTTCACCCAGGTGGTGGAAATCCGGTTGCCAGGCAGCTTCGCCATGAAATTCGCTGATCAGCGCAAAACGCCGTACCAGTGCCATCAGTAAAGCGCGTTCGGTAACGGTTTGTGCTTTGAGAGGTACACCATTATTTTGCAGGCGCAGCGGGGTCACCAAGTGCAGACACACCCTGTCACCTGATGAAGGTGGGCAGGTTAACTGCGTGTCATGTTTCCGGATACCGCCACTTTCCGGTGTGTAGATGGCCGATGAAGAATGGCAATGGGCAGCTCCTCCACGGCACGACCAACCAGCGTGAAATGGAAAGTCAGCGTATCGCCGGGGTGCAGCACGCGCGCACCCCACTCGGGAGGTTCGATAATATAAGGTGCCGGAATCCTGCTGAAATCCTGCAGCGGATGATGTTCAGGTGGAACCGGCTCAAACAGCGTGGTATAAGGGCAATCCCGCCGCAACGGGCAGGCGGTACACTCTTTTTCACGTGTGATGCAGCCAATGCTGCGCAGGGCATGTCCAAATGCACCGCGCAACATGGAACCGGCATAATCCGGCAACCGGATTGAACGTGTCACCTGCCAGTCAAGACGATAACGCCCTAGCGACAGGGTGGGAGAAGCAGGTTCAGTCATGTAATGTGTACTCATAATCCCGGCCAGATAGGTTCATTTAGAGGCGTAAGGCTGATAACTTCAGCTTCTTACGTTCATCCTTGAGCTCAACCTTGACCAGTTTGGGCAGCCATTCTTCGATCGCATCGGCAACAGAGCATTTTTCATCTGTAGTCCAGTTCTCACCTTCCAGTGCAGCTTTTACCAATTCCCGTGCAGCTGTATGAATAGCAGCATTGGGATTTTCCTTCCCTCCCTGGAGCTGTTCTGCGCGTCGGGCGCACATGGATACAAATGCTTCAACACGACGCTGATTTTCTGTCATGGTAGCCAAAGCAGCTTCACGAGCGGCCTGTGCTGCAGCTTTCGCCTGCTCGGCAGCAGCGGCTTCCGCCTGACGGCGGGCAGCTTCTTCCCGTGCCCTGGCGCGGTTCTCGATACGCTCATCAGCGGCTGCAACACGTTCACCATGTGCTTCCAGTATTGATGCGGCATATTTGCTGATTTGATCCTGTACAGCGGCTGCCAGATATTGGTGCGCATCATCACAAGCATTTACCCAGACCCAGCCGAACGGCAGCAGATGACTGATTGCTGCACGTGTTGTACTGGTAAAGCGTTTTTCGGTAGTGGTGGGTCTATATTGATCCGGCTTTCCATTTGGAGTTTTAATTTTGATGCTGCGTACTCCTTCCAGCGTGAGCGATTCAGCGCCTGAATGCTTGCCAACGCGCAGCAAAAATCCCTGACGGGCTACCATCAATTCACCCAGCTCACCAGCCAGTAATTGCCTGATCAATGTGCGCCACTGCGGATCGAGCAGTGTGCGGAATTGTTCATGATCAAGCTCATTTTCCAGTTGTGGGCGGTAAAATGCATTACAGGCATCACATAAGGATTGCCAGCCGATTTTACCTGTCAGTCGCAATTCGCCTGCAAAGGCATCAGCCATGGTTTCTCGCACGGTTTCGAGGAATACCTTGAGTTCAGGTGAACTGCCGCGCTCGCTCGGTTTCTTCTTTTTGCTGACTGCATAAATAATGCGTGTAGGTGGTGCCATACGATCATCCGATACATGCGCATCCGCCAGTGCCACACTACGAAAGGGATCATTTTCAAATTTACCTGCCTGATAACCCAGCAACCGTTGCTGGAGTCGCATTGAATCTTCTTTCCTGTCCGCCAAAGGCTTTCCTTTATTCTGATAGTTCAGCCAGGCAGTACGGATTGCGCCTTTAAGTGAACTGCCGGGCAGATACGGTGCGCCATTCAGCGGCTTGAAGGCTGTGCGCGCCATGGGGAACAGATT
>JACTML010000043.1 GCA_014584635.1 Nitrosomonas eutropha
AAGGCGTGATGCAGTGCGGACGAAATTGAGCAAAGGTGTGGAGCATATCCGAAATATGTGAATATCTTGGGCTCGATTTCAGCGCTGTAATGCGTGCCCTTCAGTGAGGGATTGAGCGGGTTTCTGAAAACCGGTTTTTCAGAAAAAATTGCAACTGTGCGGATCGCATTTTTAAAGACGGGATCTGTAATTTTCCTTTGGCTGGCTTTACCTTGTCTTAATATCTCAAGCTAGAGTATAGTTCGACCTGCTAATATTTCATCCAGGCAGGAGAGTGCGTTGTGTCTGAACAGAACACAACGTCACCGAAGGCGTAACCCCCCGGAATCGCTCAGGTGTAAGCTGTAAAGCTTGAATAACTGCTTGTGATCGGCAATCTGGAGAGCGCTGTAATTATTTCAGCCACCGAAGGGGCATGCGGAAAGTTATCTGTAAAACTCTCAGGTAAAAGGACAGAGGGGAGTTGGTGTCTGTTGATCGCTGTAATCATGAATGGTGCAGGGACAGTACAGACAAGAACCGGTTCAGGATTTCAGTCAAGAAAGGCTGCATCAGGTGAAATTGAACAGGTTCCAGGAACTTTCCTTTTACTTTTGAGAGAGAATAAATGCTGAAAACAACCCCTTTGAATGCGGCGCACCGTGCCATGCATGCAAAAATGGTGGATTTTGGTGGCTGGGATATGCCACTGCACTATGGTTCCCAGCTGGATGAACATCATGCTGTCAGGCGTGATGCCGGTATGTTCGATGTTTCCCATATGCTGACGGTTGATCTTCGCGGCGAAAATGTTCGTTCATTCCTGCGCGGACTGGTAGCAAATAATGTTGATAAACTTACCGTTCCCGGCAAGGCGCTCTATACCTGTATGCTGAACCCTGCAGGTGGAATTATCGATGATCTGATCATTTATTTCCTGTCCGAATCCTGGTTCCGTCTGGTGGTGAATGCGGGTACCGCAGACAAGGATATCGACTGGATTACCTCTCAATCCCGTCAACATGCACCTGATTTGACCATTACGCCGCGTCGTGATCTCGCCATGATTGCTGTACAGGGGCCTAATGCGCGTACAAAAGTATGGACGGTTATTCCGGATGCAAAAGCTGTCACAGAAAATCTGAAACCATTCCAGTCCACCACGTTTGACAACTATTTCATTGCACGTACCGGTTATACCGGAGAAGATGGTTTTGAAATCACATTGCCTGCTGATCAGGCCGCTGATTTCTGGCAGAAACTGCATGCAGCAGGGGTGGCCCCGGCCGGGTTGGGTGCGCGCGATACCTTGCGTCTGGAAGCAGGCATGAATCTCTACGGTCAGGATATGGATGAAACCATTGGTCCACTCGAATCAGGACTTGCGTGGACGGTGGATCTGAAAAGTGAGCGTGACTTTATCGGCAAACAGGCGCTGCTTGAGAAGGCAGTTGAACAACAACTGGTGGGACTGGTTCTGCTGGATAAAGGTGTATTGCGTAGTCACCAGAAAATTATTACTCAGCACGAAGGGGTTACGGGTGAGGGCGAAATTACCAGCGGTGGATTTTCGCCTACTTTGAATCAGTCGATTGCACTGGCGCGTATCCCGACGGGAATTGCCGCGGAGGAGCAGGTGCACGTTGTCGTGCGGGATAAACAGCTTGCAGCAAAGGTTGTGAAATATCCATTTGTGCGCAACGGTCAGGCGTTGGTTTAGGGAATCGCTGCAAAACGTTAGCGAGGCAGTCAGTTCAAGGCAAAATCAGCGAGAAAGCTGATTTTTAACACAGAGATGGCAACACAGATAGTTTTGCAGAAGTTCCCTGGTTTCGTATAAACCTGTCAGCAGATAGAATATCTTGAATTTTTAAACCTAAATTTGGGGAGTTACCAATAAATGAGCGTTCCAGCAGAGCTGAAATATGCAAAGTCACATGAGTGGATCAGGTTAGAGGCGGATGGTACGGTAACGATAGGGATCACCCAGCACGCCCAGGAATTACTGGGGGATATGGTATTCGTTGAGCTGCCCAAGACGGGGCGCAGCCTGAAACAGGATGAGGACTGTGCAGTGGTGGAATCCGTCAAGGCCGCATCAGATATTTATGCCCCGATCAGCGGCGAGGTAATCGCTGTAAATGATGAGGTGGAATCATCGCCGGAAAAAATAAACGAGGACTGTTATTCAGCCTGGCTGTTCAAGCTTAAGCCGGGTAATGCTGCTGAAATTGACGGATTGCTCGATGCCAGCGGCTATGAAGAACTGCTGGCAAGCGAAGCACACTGAAGATCTGTTGAAACGCTTGCTGCAGAGCGCATTACACTGTTGACATTGAACCCAGAATGTTCATCACATATTCCCGTTCAATGTCATTTGGTATTGCCCCCTGATTGCAACTTGAACAGATTTCAAGATAAGCAGACATACCCATTTTTTAAGTTTTCCGGATCATAGTCAATCATGCCTTTTATTCCCCATACAGAAGATGATGTAGCAGAAATGCTCGCCAGTATTGGCGCTGCTTCCATCGATGAATTGTTCGATGAAATTCCCGCCGAACTAAAAAACGGCAAATTAACCCGAGTGCCAACCGGGATGAGCGAGATGGAAATTGCGCGTCTTATGTACGAACGTGCACAGCAGGACGGGTTCTATCTCAATTTTATCGGCGCAGGTGCGTATGAACACCATATCCCGGCGGCGGTCTGGCAGATAACCACTCGGGGGGAATTTTATTCTTCCTACACCCCTTATCAGGCGGAAGCCAGTCAGGGCACATTGCAACTGCTGTATGAATACCAGACCATGATGGCATCGTTAACTGGAATGGATGTGTCCAATGCCAGTTTGTATGACGGTGCGTCTGCCCTGGCTGAAGCTGCCCTGATGGCTGTTCGCCAGCACAAATCATCCCGGCGTATTCTGATTCCCCAGACAGTGCATCCGGTCTATCGCAAGGTGGTTCGTACCATTGTCAAAAATCAGAAGATTGAAGTGGTTGAAGTTCCATACGATCCTGCAACCGGTCAGGTAGCAGCTGACAAGCTTGAGCAGTTTGCCCGGGAAGAATTTGCAGCGCTGGTGATTCCTCAACCCAATTTCTTCGGTGTGCTGGAACAGGTCGATATGCTGACCGACTGGGCGCATGACAAGCAATCTCTGGCTATTGCGGTGGTTAATCCGACAGCGCTTGCCATGCTGAAACCGCCGGGAGAATGGGGGCATCAGGGAGCGGATATCGCAGTTGGAGAAGGCCAGCCTTTGGGTATTCCATTATCCAGTGGCGGACCTTATTTTGGCTTCATGGCCTGTAAACAGGAACTGGTTCGACAAATGCCCGGACGGATCATCGGGCGCACGACTGATCTGGAAGGCAAAGAAGGGTTTGCGTTGACACTGCAGGCAAGGGAGCAGCATATTCGTCGTTCAAAAGCAACTTCCAATATTTGTACTAATCAGGGGCTGATGGTGACGGCAGCGACAATTTACATGGCGCTACTGGGGCCGGAAGGTCTGTATCGTGTTGCTGCTCAATCTCATGCAAACACACTGACGCTAGCAGAACGACTGGAAAATCTCTCCGGTGTGAAGAGAGCATTCCAGGGCCCGTTCTTCCACGAAGTGGCACTGCAGCTGTCTGTTCCGGCGGATAAGGTGCTGAACAAACTCAAGGCGCAGGGCGTGCTTGGTGGTGTGCTGCTGGAGCAGGATTATCCGGAGCTGAAAAACACGTTACTGATCTGTGCAACAGAAACCAAAACGACTGCAGATCTGGATAAATATACTGAGATGCTGCAACAGGCACTGACGACTTGAGAACCTGTTCAGTTTTGCCTGGTGCTGCCGCCCTGACTGAAGCTCTGAACAGATTCTGAACACAGGCGTAAAGCAGAAGAAAGCAAAACCATTTGTTCTGTACTGGATCAACCTCACCCATATAAGATAAAACATGCTGATATTTGAACATTCCCGCAAGAATCGCCGGAATTATTCCCAGGCTCCGGCAACCCGGCCTGCCAAAAGCAATATTCCGGATAATCTGAAGCGTAAATCTGCACCGTTGCTGCCGGAAGTTTCCGAAATGGACACGGTGCGCCACTATACCCGCCTGTCACAGAAAAATTTCTCGATAGACACGGAGTTTTATCCGCTTGGTTCTTGCACCATGAAATACAACCCGCGCGCCTGTAATTCACTGGCCATGCTGCCGCAATTTCTGGCGCATCATCCACTGGCACCTGAAGATACCGGGCAGGGATTTCTGGCCTGCATGTATGAACTGCAGGAAATTCTGAAGGACGTCACAGGTATGTCGGCAGTCAGCTTAACGTCCATGGCCGGCGCACAGGGTGAGCTGATTGGTATCACCATGATTCGTGCATACCATGATGCGCGCGGCGATACGGAACGTACTGAAATTATTATTCCGGATGCAGCGCATGGCACCAATCCGGCTACTGCCACCATGTGTGGCTACAAGGTGATTGAGATCCCCACCAACCGGGAAGGGGATGTGGATATGGATGCCTTGAAAGCTGCAGTTGGTCCTAAAACGGCAGGACTCATGCTGACCAATCCTTCCACATTGGGCGTGTTTGAGAAAAAAGTGGCAGAAATGAGCCAGATTGTGCATGAGGCCGGCGGCTTGCTGTACTACGATGGCGCCAACCTCAATGCGGTGCTGGGTAAAGTCAAGCCAGGCGATATGGGATTTGATGTAATCCACATGAACCTGCATAAAACCTTTTCAACACCGCATGGCGGTGGTGGCCCCGGTGCTGCTCCGGTGGGCGTGGCAGATTGTTTGTTACCCTATTTGCCGATCCCTATCGTGGCACATGAGCAGGGCGTTTACCGCTGGCTGACAGAAAAAGATCGTCCACAATCCATTGGGCGATTGTCCGCACATATGGGGAACGCGGGCGTATTGCTGCGCGCTTATATTTATGTCAGATTGCTGGGAGCGGAAGGCATGTTCCGGATTGCAGAGTATGCAACGCTTAACGCCAACTATCTGATGGCTGAATTACGCAAGCTGGGTTTTGAAATTGCCTATCCCACCCGGCGTGCCAGCCATGAATTTATTGTCACCATGAAGGAAATCAAGGACAGAACCGGCGTTACCGCGATGCATCTGGCCAAGCGTCTGCTTGACAAGGGGTTTCATGCGCCCACGGTCTATTTATGCCTGTTGATTGAGCCGGCAGAAACCGAATCCAAAGAAACACTGGATCGCTTTGTTGCTGCGATGAAAGAAATTCTGGATGAAATAGAAACGCAGCCGGAAACAGTCAAGACTGCACCTCACGCTATGCCGTTGAAAAAAATAGATGATGTCAAGGCAGCGCGTGAACTTGATCTGGTGTGGAATCCGGCGGGCTAATCCAATATTCTGAGCTGATATGCATACACTGATTTGCGGTTCGATTGCTTATGACACGATCATGGTGTTTGAGGATCGTTTCAAGCGCCATATTCTCCCAGACAAGATCCACGTGTTGAATGTCGCGTTTCTGGTACCCGAAATGCGTCGGGAATTTGGCGGATGCGCTGCCAACATTGCCTATAACCTGCAAATGCTGGATGGCAAGGGATTGATCATGGCAACGGTTGGGGATGATTTTCAACCCTATGCCTACCGGCTGGAGAAGCTGGGGCTGGTGCAAACCCATATCCGTCTGGTGTCGGATACGTTTACAGCGCAGGCGTTCATTACCACAGACCTGGACGATAACCAGATCACGGCTTTCCATCCGGGTGCCATGAATTTTTCGCACCAGAACAGTGTGAAGGATGCTACAGATGTCAGTCTGGGTATTGTGGCGCCGGATGGTCGGGAAGGCATGCTGGCGCATGCGCGGGAATTTCATGCAGCCGGAATTCCGTTTGTGTTTGATCCCGGTCAGGGGATGCCGATGTTCAACGGAGATGAGTTGCTTGATTTCGTTGAAAAGGCGGATTACATCGCCGTCAATGACTATGAAGCCCAGCTGCTGCAATCACTGACAGGAAACACACTAAACAAGCTGGCTACCCGGGTGAATGCGCTCATTGAGACAAAAGGTGCGGAAGGTTCGGTAATTTATGCGCAGGGCAAGCAATTCAAAATACCCGCTGTTCGCCCTGAGAAAGTGGTCGATCCCACGGGGTGTGGCGATGCCTATCGTGCCGGATTGCTTTACGGCATTGCTCAGGGGATGGACTGGCAGGAAACCGGACAGCTTGCTTCGCTCATGGGGACGCTGAAGATTGCTTATCGCGGCGGCCAGAATCATCGCTATACACGTGATGAGATCGGCCAGCGCTACTTTGAAGCTTTTGGCAGCCGCATATTTTAATCTGTATTATTCCCGGCAATTTATGGGACGGTTGCCGGGAATATCTGTAGCTCATCAGATAACAGATCCTCGTTCTGATTCAGCACTGCAAAATAGATCTGTCAAATTCAGTTTTTCAGGATGATTGCAACCGGGGTTAACAGGTTGACCAGAAGTATCCGGTTCATCAGACTGATACTGCATATCGCTTCCGGGTTGCTGCAATCATTGCTGCTTCCCTACATCGGTGCAGTCCGCAAGCGTCTTATGATCCGCAAATGGGCGCGAAAATTTCTGCATATCCTCAATATAAAGCTGTCTGCCAATGCTGTCCCGCCAGCCTGTCAGCAACAGGGAGGGTTATTTGTCGCCAACCATACTTCCTGGCTGGATATTATTGTTATTCTGGCTTCGTATCCTGTGTGTTTCGTCGCAAAAGCGGAGATTGACTCTTGGCCGTTGCTGGGTCGATTATGCCGAAATGCCGGAACGCTGTTTATTGAGCGGGAGAAACGTGGTGATACGCTGCGGATTAATCAGCAAATAGAGAATCTGCTGAAGGTCGGTGATTCAGTTGCGCTGTTTCCTGAAGGGGCAACCTGCAATGGTGATGTACTTCAGCATTTTCATGCTGCATTGCTGCAGCCGGCGGTAACAGCGGAAACGCTGCTTTGTCCGGTTGCGATACGCTATAAAAACCGCGATGGCTCACGAAATGCCAGCGTAATTTATGTGACGGCAACATTGTGGCAATCCCTGATGCTGATATTGAGCGAGCTGGAAATTCAGGCGGAATTAAATTTCATGACGCCCATTCCCGGCGCTGGTAAAAATCGCCGTGAACTGGCACGGCTGGCTGAACAGGCGATTGCACAAGCGCTGTCACTCAGTGTGGTGCGCATGGCACCTGAAAGACTTTCCTGTCCTCCAGCCGAACAGCCGTAAGACAACCCTGCCAGACACAGCCCGTATCCAGTGCGATAAGATTAGGCGTCAGGTGCAATCCCAGTGCGGACCAGTGACCGAACACAATCGTGGTAGCTTTGCTGGCACGCCGGGGAAGTGCAAACCAGGGTAACAGTCCGTGTGGAATGGCAGAAAGATTGCCTTTGTAGGAAAAATTCATTCTTCCATCTGCTGAGCAAACGCGCATACGCGTCATGGCATTGATAGTAACGCGCCAGCGCTCTTCTCCTTGTAATGCATCCTGCCAGTAATCGGGCGTGTTGCCGTACATCGAGCGGGAAAATACCTGAAACTGATTGCCGTGAAGTATCGCTTCAACCTCCTGTGCCAGCTCTGCTGCTTGCTCAGCGTGCCAGGTGGGCAATAATCCGGCGTGTACCAGCGCATACTCCCCCTCGCAATAGAATAATCGCTGCCGTCTTAACCAGCCCAACAGAATTGCACTGTCCGGTGCATCCAGAATGGGTTGCAGTGTGTCACCCGGTTTTTGCTGAGCAGCGCCGGCAGCAACGGCCAGCAGATGGAGATCATGATTACCAAGCACCATCAGCACGGCATCGCCCAGCGCTCGTAGCATTCGCAGCAGCGTCAGTGAATCCGGCCCGCGATTGACAATATCCCCTACCAGCCATAATTTATCCCGCGTGGCGTTGAAACCAATGAGATCCAGCAGCTCAAGAAAATGTTGATGGCAACCCTGAAGATCACCAATTGCATAGGTCGCCATGAGGATGAGGAAAAATAAATAAAATCAGTAGTGGATAATTTTATCTGCACGGAATGATTTCTGCATGAATCATGCTTTTCCACTTGTACCTTTAAATTTTTCAACAAAAGCGGCGGTTTTTTGAAAAATACTTTGTTTTCTGATCCGGTATTGCAAGTGAAGCGTGTTTATTCATGGTGTTTGTTGTGCCGCATGTTTTACTCTCAGAATCTGAATGATGCGAGCCTTATCCAGTACACGATAAAAGATGATGTAATTCGGATGCACTACCAATTCACGTAACCATACCGGTAGACCAGGTCTTCCTTTACGGCCAAGTTCCGGGTGCCGTGCGAGTGGTTCGATTTTATTGTGTAGTTCCCTGCCAAAGTTCCTGGCTTTGAGCGGATTATCTTTGCCGATGTAGCGGACGATGGTGCGTAAATCTTCGCGTGCAGCAGGTCGCCACTCGATTCGGTAAATCCCGACTGTCATGCACGTTCTTTATTCTGCAGCGTAGCAATGTCAGCATTCATCTCGGCCATAACTTCATCATGTAAAATGCTTGGCCGAGGGTCATCAATAGATGCCTGAATTTCTGCAGTTAACCATTGGTTATAGGCTGCGGCTTTGTGTGCTTCGCGCGTTGCATTGGCTCTACCTCGGTTACCGGCATCCGGTTTATTGTCTGTTGGGTCATACGCGCTTGCGTCAAACCGACCAACCATAATTCCAATATCACGCAACACGTTCAACGCAACCAGCGGGTTGCTAAAACGACGCGGCTCGATGCTGCGAGCCTTTGATAACACGGCTTCAGAACCGTTACGAGTGGCAATATGAATGAAAAAGGCTCCATCTTGCCCTTTCAAGGTCACATTGGCTACGCTGCCAGCATTACTCGCTGCACGTAGCTGCTCTATAGTCATACTTTGCATGGAGATTTCTTAAATATATTTCTTATAAATAAAATATATTGTGCATATATTCAATGAGATATGCAAATTTTGGTATTAGGGAATCTCTGAAAAACGTTAGCGGGCCAGTCAGTTTAAGGCAAAAATCGGCGAGGAAGCGGGATTTGTACGTAATAAATAATCATGATGTGTCAGCATGGCACGCGCCATAAACAAAGAATAGTGCTTTCCATCAACACATTCGTTTCAGCTGATCATTTGGTGAGTCAAGATGTTCGGAGTTCACGTGTGTCGATATGCACAATGCGGGACTAAACAGGCTGGCAACGTAGATAGTTACACGGAGATTTATCATTCTAATTGCGGGCGTCACTACTGGTTATTACAGCTGCTTGTATAATCAGGCTGTTTCTAATTCATTCTCAGATGCTATATGGCTGATCCACTTTTAATCGCGCTGCGTGGTGCGACGCAATGCCAGTTATTGCCGGAATTAGCGAATCGTCATGGGTTGATTACTGGTGCAACCGGAACAGGTAAAACGGTGACTTTGCAGCTGATGGCAGAGCAATTTTCACATATTGGCGTGCCGGTTTTTATGGCAGATGTCAAAGGGGATTTGACGGGGATCAGCCAACAAGGGCAGCTCAGCAGTAAATTGGCGGATGTATTGCAGGAACGTGGGGCGCCGCTACCAGAGCCAATGGCTTGTCCCGTTACATTGTGGGATGTGTTTGGTAAACAAGGCCATCCGCTGCGGGTCACTATTTCCGATATGGGGCCGTTGTTGCTGGCACGCATGCTGGATCTGAACGATACCCAAACGGGTGTGCTTAATCTGGTGTTTAAAATCGCGGATGATAATGGCCTGTTGTTGCTTGATCTGAAAGATCTGCGCGCCATGCTGCAATACGCAGGTGATAACGCGAAAAGCTTTACCACGCAGTATGGCAATATCAGCGCCGCCAGCATTGGCGCGATTCAGCGCGGGTTGCTCCAGCTGGAAACGCAAGGCGGTGATCAGTTCTTTGGCGAACCCATGCTCGACATCGAAGATTTTATGCAAACGGTGCATGGTCAGGGCGTGATCAATATTCTGGCTGCGGATCAATTGATGACTGCACCACGCTTGTATGCCAGTTTTTTGTTATGGTTGTTGTCTGATTTGTTCGAGCGCTTACCGGAAATTGGCGATCCGGAAAAACCAAAATTGATCTTCTTTTTCGATGAAGCACACCTGTTGTTTGCGGGCGCACCCAAGGTGCTGATTGAGCGCATTGAACTGGTGGTGCGCCTGATACGCTCCAAGGGGGTTGGCGTTTATTTTGCCACGCAAAACCCGTTGGATATTCCCGATTCAGTATTGGGGCAGCTGGGCAACCGTGTGCAGCATGCGTTGCGGGCATTTACGCCACGCGACCAGAAAGCAGTGAAAGCAGCAGCGAGTACCATGCGCCCGAAAGCGGGATTGGATATCGAAACTGCCATTACCGAGCTGGCAGTAGGGGAGGCGCTGGTCAGCCTGCTGGATGCCAAAGGGCGCCCCAGTGAAACCGAACGTGTTTATGTCTTGTTACCAGGCAGTCAGCTTGGGCCAATTAGTGATATGCAGCGGCAGGCACTTATCCTGGATTCGCTGGTGGCTGGCATATATGACACACCGCTAGATCGTGAATCAGCCTACGAGTTACTGGTACAACAAAATAAGCAGCGAGGTACAAATACCCGTGCCCAATCGGGTGCACAACCAGCTGCGAATGAGCAAGAAGGTGGTTTGCTGGAAGAAATGGGATCAGTCGTCAGAGAAGCACTCTTTGGCCGTACCGGCCCGCGTGGTGGGCAATATGACGGTCTGGTACAAAATGTGGTGAAAGGTGAAGTGCGCCGCATGGGACGAGAATTGTTGCGTGGCGCACTCGGTAGTTTGCTGGGGGGCAGCAAACGTCGTTAAGTTAAGGAACCTCTGCACAGCGAACGCCGTAGGCGTGAAGTAATTCAGTGCTCCCATTAACTTGTCTTTGCGACCGCCATAAGTGGGAAGCAATCCAGCGCAATCGTATCAACAAAGGAAACCAGTCACTTTGTGTTCTTCTGTAGGCGGCATTGCTGGATCGCCACAATCCTACGGATTTCGCGATGACGGTGAAGAGGCTGACACTGCACAACGAAGTACAACGTCCTTGCGAGGCGGTGAAACCGACGAAGCAATCCAGCGCAACTGTCCAACGAAAGAAACCAGTTATCTTTTCCGTCTTGCTAACGTTACTGCTGAATTTACCACGTCGCGCTGCTTCTCTTCATTCGTAATGACGAGACTCGAGGTTAATCAGAGGTTCCTTAAGGTTGTTTTGTGACAACGTGAGGGTAATTAACGCAATCCCAGCACATCCTGCATATCAAATAAGCCAGAGGATTGAGT
>JACTML010000136.1 GCA_014584635.1 Nitrosomonas eutropha
ACTATTGTAGTTATTTATTTTTGTAATTGTTCAAGCCTGTTTACGACGGCGATTCAGGCCAAATCCCAGAAGTCCGGCACCAAACAGCAGCAGGCTGGCGGGTTCGGGTATTTCGCTTCCACCACCACCACCATTTTCTATGCTACGCAGATCACGAACCAGGATGTCAAAATTGGAAAGGTCTGGAAAATTCTGGCCACTAGGATTTGTAAACGCTATCTGGAAAGTGCCAGCGTTAGCGGTATTAATTGTTCTGTCATCAAAGAAGTAAAAAGCATCGTTATTCCCACCGTGCATGTGAATCAGAAAATCCATCGTAAACGGAATAGATGGCGCGGTATTGGGGTGAGTTGACCATTCTGGCCGTTATCTGCGGAAAGCATGAAGGTTAAACCTCCATAAACAGCAGATACGGAATTAGTGGTGCCTGTGTTATCTCTTACCAGAAAATCCCATGAACTCCCAAAGTTCCAGCCCGATTTGGAGCCATTTGCGAAACTTTTAATCATATGGGGGTTCTGGTCACTAAGACCAACCGGGCCAAAGAAACCATTTGATGCATCGCCATTAAATGTTACATCCGCGTTGGATAAAGCTGCATTCGCAGTACCAACGACCATCGTCAGCATTGCGCAGGCGACGCCTGCCTTAAGCGTAGCTGTCAGACGAGTCGCCTGTTTCTTCCGGGGGGGGGGGGGGGATGCTCGCCGTAAAAAGTTTTATCCAGTTTTGTCATTTTAATTTTCCTCCTGAAATCTTATTATTGATTAATGAAATTCTATTTATATATTAAGCACAAAACATGCCATATTGCTAATTGATTGAAATATAATGAATATTTGCAGGTGATCCTCGTCAGCAGGATATTTATGTAAAATTTTCCGACAAAAAATGCCCTGCGTGAGCAGGGCGCGGAATGCTGGGAATCAAAGGTAAGAAAATGATCAGGGAGTTTTTACAAAGCCCTGGCATTGTGAGGCCCTCTTGGCCGTGACAATCCGGATGGTTGTGACCCAAGTTGCTGGATTGCTTCCTGCTTTTCTACGCTCGCAGTCGCAAAGACGACAGGGTAGCGCCGGATTACCTTAACCCTGCAGATTGTGTCAGGACAGGATTAAGGTTATACAGCCCTTCTAATTTCTGACGCTGACAGTCTGGCTGACAAATCCTCACTGACTTCCACTGTAACGCTCAGTGTACTGCCACGTGGCGCGCTTTCCCAGGTATTCCAGCGGTAAAGCAGCATATTGCCTCTGGTGGTCGCAATGGTGTTCCCGTTGACCTTTAGCGTGATTTCCTGAGCGTGAATATCAGCTTTCACCTTGACGTTTTCAAAACGGCTGACTTTTTCCCCATCCCTGAGACTGAACTGATTAATTTTGGGTAAAGGCGCTTTCTGTGGATTGTTGTCAGAATTTTTTACACTGACCACCACCGGTGAGGAAGTGCCCCGATTACCGGCGGCATCAAACGCATACGCTACCAGGGTATAGCTGCCATCGGCCAGCGTGGTGGTATTCCAGGTAAAGCTGGCAGCTGTTCCGGTGTTTTCAGCTATTTTGCTGCCGTTAACATGCAACTCAGTGCGGGTTACGCCAACATTGTCGGAAAAATTGACACTGACCAGCACACTACCGGACACCGTTCCACCAGCGGGGGAAGTGATATTGATAGTTGGGGGTGTGGTATCGGCTTCAGTATTTTTTACCGTGACTTTTACCGGAGAGGAAGTTCCCTGGTTGCCTGCTGCATCAAACGCGTATGCAACTAACGTATAGTCACCATTTGCAAGCTCGCTGGTATCCCAGGCAAAGGCAAAAGGCGGCTGTGTGTCAACAATGGCTTTTTTACCATTGACGAACAGCTCAACCCGTACAACACCTTTGTTATCAGAATAATTGACATCCACCAGCACGTCACCGGATACCGTTCCGCCGGTGGGGGAGGTAATGTTGATAGTGGGTGCGCTGTTGTCCACGTTGAGTCGTGCATAAGTATTCTGGACTGCGCCGCCAGCGTTGAGTCGTCCATGCCCAAAGTATTGGTCGTAGCCTGGCTCACCCAGATCTTGTGTACTACTTGTCAGGATCTGATCCACATCGCCGGGAGCGAGGTTGGGATCGGTGGAAAACAGCAAAGCTGTTGTCGCTGCGACAATCGGGCTGGAGAAAGAAGTGCCAGAGACTGAGCTGTATCCGCCACCGCGTGTGGTGGTGTAAATACTGGCTCCAGGTGCGGAAACATCCACGGAGGGGCCGTAGCTGGACCAGCTGGCTAATTTGTCGTTGCTATCGGTTGCCGAAGCCACGATCAATGCATTGCTCGGCGCATGGGTGATCTGGCCACCGGAGTTTCCGGCGGCAACCACTACCACGCCCCCCTTGCTGCGCATATAGTTGGCGGCAGATTGTACGGTTATGCTGCCTGCTGCGCCGTCATAGCTGATATTGGCAACGCGTGCGCCGTTATCCGCTGCCCAGCGAATACCTTCGGCCATGGCGCTGAAATAGGCATAAGCATTGGGGGCAGCAATTCGAACCGGCATGATACGGGCATTCCAGGCCACACCTGCGCTACCGGTACCGTTATTGGCTGAAGCGGCGGCGGCCCCGGCTACCTTGGTACCATGGCCATGTACATCACTGGTGTCGCTGTTGCTGTCATAAACGTTCCAGCCGGGTACCATATTGGCAGCCAGATCAGGATGGGTGCCGTCTACTCCAGTATCGAGAACAGCGATGGTGACACCGCTTCCATTGGCAATATCCCAGGCAGCAGGTGCCTGAATTTTGGGTAGCGCCCAGCTGCTGTTAAACGCAGGATCAGAAACCGTTTGTGCCGGCCCAACCAGCTGATCCAGTTCAACCGCCTTGAAGCGTCGATCCTTTTTGAGCTTGTTCATGATCTTGACTTCATCTGCGCCGTCGGGCAGTTCGTAAATATGTGCGTTTAATCGCTTCAGTTTGTGTCTGGATTTGACCCCGTGCGGACGGATGGCGTTATCAAATTCCTTTTCGGTTAAACCGGCGCGCGGAATAACCAGCAGACGGCTTCTTGCCCAGCGCGCCGGAGCAGCGATGACAGCCTGGGCTGATTCAGGTTGAATGGATGGATGCGGTTGCTTGCCTGGATTGGCATAACCACTGCTGGAGAAGCAGATTAGCAAAAACAGAAAAACCGGAAGGTGAAACAAATAATGTAAATGACATGAAAATGACAAATGATTTTTTTTTGCATTTGACATGCGTGACCCCTGTAAATGGTAAGTTGTACAAAGTCGACCCGGCTGTATGCATATCAGAATGAACATGCTCTATGCGAATTTCGGCAGTCCCGCTTTCCTGATGAAATGACCAGGATCGGAAACTTTGCGCCCCTGCCTCACGACAGGTTAGCCTTTGTCGGGTTGTTCCATATGATGCGAAACTGAATAACGGCTGTTTTATACGCTATCTTTATGTTTACCCGGCTAATCTTTTAAAGCCTGTTCAGGTTCTCATTTTTGGTTGTCAGACGGTTAGGGTAACTGTCCGTTTTTTTATCTTATTGTTTCTACTTTGTTTATTTATGTTGGCATACTTTTTGCACGTATATGGGTAAGCGAGCTGTTTGTCAGGCCGTTTATTAAAATAAAAAATATATCAAGGGGAAAATAAAATGAAACAATTTTTGCAAAATCAGCCAGTCCGTAAGCTGGCTACAATGACAGCCGCAGTTGCCGCACTTACCATGGCGTCCACCAGCTGGGCGGATGCCATGGTAAAGGTGGAGTATAATGATGTTGCTGTAGGTAATACATCCGGGTCAATAACCATTCATAAACCAGCTGGTGGTAACACGCCTGAAAACGTTTCAACTACAGCCAGTCAGTTCAAAATGACAGTGTCTTCTGGTAGTTCTTCTTATAGTGATTGGGGAGATACTTTCGGTGCTTTTTGTGCAGATATTTATAATTACTTGCAGAGCCCTACAACTTATGCGGTAAGCACAGATATTTCTGGAAGTGGCAACCTTGTCAGCACTGAGCTCAAGTTTGCACAGGTTAACTGGCTGTTTGATACTTATGCGCTAAGTGGTGGTAGTAACGTTCAAAGTGGAACCGCTACCCAAAATGATGCAGCTTTGCAAATGGCGCTGTGGGAAATTATCGACGAGACGAGTAGATTGGATCCTTTGAGCTTAAATACAGGAAATCTCACGATAACGGGAAGCGATGCTAATATTGGTGTAGCTAACGGGTGGCTTGCGGCTGTAACTGCTGCTTTTAGTAGCGATGGGGGTGGGTTGACGGAATCTTATAGAAGCTCTATCTATGATTTTTACGCGCTGACAGCTACCAATCCAGCAGATTCTCAGGATTTGCTGGTTTGGCGTTGCCGTAACGAGAACTGTGATCCTGATGATGGTGGACCTTCGAGCGAAATCAGTGAGCCAGGTACTTTGCTGTTGATTTCATTGGGTTTGGGTGTCATCTATTTCAGTACCCGCCGTCGCAATGCCTACTATGCTTCTCTTGCCTGAGTGTAGTTGATTCGTGCTGATTAATTATTGTTGATCATCACGAATTATCACTGCAATAACCGATACAGCGGGTTCTGAATATTTTTCTGAACTGTCTGTATCGGTTATTTTCATTTCTCACCTTGCAAACTGAGTCATACTAATTTTTTGCTGATGGCATGGTCGGGCCGGTTTTTATTTACTTGCTGCCATACGCAAAATAGTGTGGAATAGGCTCCATGAAAAATGACCAGAAATACAGCATTGAGGTGGAGGTGCGCACGGCTTATCTGCCAGAGCAGTCCGATCCTGTCAGCGAGCAATATGTATTTGCCTATACCATTACCCTGAACAACACTGGCAGTATGGCAACGCAGTTGATCAGTCGGCACTGGATTGTAGACAGCGGGGAGGGGGAGATCAAGGAAGTGCGTGGGCTGGGGGTAGTGGGGGAACAACCGCTGCTCAAACCGGGTGAAAGTTTTGAATACACCAGCGGCACAGTCATTTCCTCGATTGTCGGCTCCATGAAGGGGGCTTACCAGATGGTGGCCGAAGATGGTTTTCATTTTTCAGTTGCTATCCCTGAATTCATTCTGAGTGTGCCGCGCGTGCTGCATTGATGGGTAAACATCATTCCTGAAGATGGCTTTCGGCACGCTTTATCTGATTCCTGCTCCACTGGGAGAAGGTGAGCTTGACTGGATATTACCTGTTGGCGTGCAGCAGCGAATCAATCTGCTGGAACGGTTCATCGTTGAACATCCCAAAACAGCCCGTCATTTTCTCAAGCAGGCAAACCCGCTGCGAGCAGTACAAGTGCTCAAACTGGAAGTATTAAATGAACATACTCCTGCAAGCGAGATAGAAGCGTTGCTGGCACCCTTGCTTGCCGGGGAGGATGTGGGGCTGCTGTCTGAAGCGGGCTGTCCGGCTGTGGCAGATCCCGGTGGCGTGCTGGTTCGCCGGGCGCATCGCAAGCATATCCGGGTGGTGCCACTGGTGGGCCCTTCTGCGATCTTGCTGGCATTGATGGCTTCCGGATTAAATGGCCAGCGTTTCCGCTTTCATGGTTATTTGCCGATTGATCTGGCGGAACGTGCTAAAAAAATTGCGCAACTGGAAAAAACATCTCTTGCAGCGGATGAGACCCAGATTTTCATCGAAACACCCTACCGTAATCAAAAGCTGCTGGAAGCACTGGTACAGCAATGCCATGTGAAAACGAGTTTATGTGTAGCCTGCAACCTGACTCAGGCGGATGAACTTGTTCTGACGCGCACAGTTCATGAATGGCAGCAGGGGAATTGGCCGGAACTGCACAAAAAGCCGACCGTGTTTTTGCTGTATGCGCAGAAGCAGGCTCAATAACGTTGGTTCTGACAGTTTGTACCGGGGAGATTACTGCATGTTTGGGAACCTCTGCACACCCGCGTCATTGCGAGGAGCGCAGCGACGCGGCAACCCATAAGATGACGAGGTTGTGCTGAGATTCCCTTGCTTATAGCATGGGTTGAATCATTTCCTCGATTTGCTGTTTTTTGATTCGTCCCAGATGGGTATCGATAATTGTGCCACTGCGATCAATTGTAACCGTGAAAGGTAGCGCGCCTTGTGGGTTGCCCATGGCTTCAGCCAGGGTAAAGGCATCAAATTCTCCAACCAGTACCGGGTAGTTGATAGCAAATTCCTTGCTGAATGCCGCTACTTTTTCGGCATTGTCTATGGCGACTCCGACGATGACGAAATCATTCGGACCATATGTTTTATAGGTATCGATCAATTCCGGAATTTCGTCACGGCAGGGCAGGCACCAGGTTGCCCAGAAATTGACAACAATAATTTTTCCTCGCCATTGCGACATAGCTTGCGGAACGCCTTCCGGAGTTGGCAGCGTGGTGTTAAAAAATGTTTCTGCGGCAACCTGCCGGACACTTTCCGGGAGTGAGGTCGTGATACCCATTTCTCTGGATTTATAGGCGATCCCGGCAGCCAGCGAAAAAATGGCAACGATAACGTAGAACGATAATTTGTTGGTTTTGGACATGAGATATTCCGGAAAAGGTTGATATTTATGCGATACAGCAGCTATCGGATGTTGGTGTGATGCTGCCGTACCGGTTGGGGTGATCGTGCAGGGCTGATGAATGGATCAGGCGATTACCACCCGGTTGTCAGAGCAGGATGGCATCCAATACGGTGACAAAATCCTTTTTGTCGAGATAGCCGATAATCTTGATATCCGGAATCTCTACGCCCTGTTTATCAAAAAACAGTATTCCCGGCGGGCCGAAGAGCCTGAAACGCTTGAGCAGTTCGGCATCATCCGCGGTTCCTTCGGTGACGTTGATCTGAACCAGCTCAACATTCTTTAGGCGTTCCCGGACCTGGGGATCAGTAAAGGTAAAGCGTTCCATTTCCTTGCAGGAAATACACCAGTCGGCGTAAAAATCGATCATGACGTAACGTCCCTGCGATTGGCGAATAAGCGCATCCAGCTCTGCGCTGGTTTTTATCTGTTTGAATGGCAGTGCTTCGCTCATGCTTGCTGCTGATTCAGCAGGTTGCGCGGAAAAGGTGTTTGCTGCCAGATTGAATTTGGACAAGGGCTGCAGAATGTCGCGGCTGCCGGAAAGTACGCCAATGAGCAGCGCTATTCCCGTCAGCAGCGCGATGACGCCCACGCCCTTGAGAAACTTGCTGAAGCCGGAAGCCTGGTTGGGCAG